>DASYTP010000254.1:0-3099 GCA_036002145.1 Bacteroidota bacterium
GCCCTCATCTTGAGTGCAATGTTTGGCGTGATGCGGAAGGAGGCCGACTTGAAGATGCAGGCATTGTTCATTTCGATCGCGGCGCCATTGGCTGTTCCATTTGCTCTATCCTTTTACCGGCACGAAGCATTCATCTGGTACCGTCACACCGTGATTCTGTTCCCGCTTTTTTGTGTTCTCATGGGGTGTGTTGCATTCCGGGGGAAATGGAAGCGGGTTCTTCAGGTCTTGATCGGGATCCTTCTGATGATCGGAGTAGCGGGTACGGTCAAGTATTTTTCCTGGTCGAAATCAAATGTCCGGGATGTGGCGGTTTACACCGAGTTCATTACCCGGGAAGGGGTCGATCTCATCATCCGGCCGCGGGCGTTTGCCCCATTACTGAATTCCTATTACCGCGGCCACGCGGTCCAGCTTGATGAAGCGTATCTCGATGAGCCGCTGGGTGATATCGTCGATACTGCCCGGGCCTTCGTTTATATCTCGCTCGATGTGCCGAATGAAATCCGAACGTATATGAACTCGCACTTTGTAAGGATCCAGGAAAAACAATTTCCCGGAGAGGCACACATGGGTATCGTGGTGGGGGTCTATCGGCAGAAGGCGGAGCCCCCGGATGTGGATCCCGGGTGAAAGAGGAGGTCTCTCTGGTCCGATCCAAAAGGAGCTACCGTTCACGCGCCGGCCGCGGCTCATGATGACTTCTCTTGTTCATCGAAGCCCAGCATCGTTCTTATGACGAATTGCGGGCGGGCCTTCACCTCTTCGAAGATTCTCCCGATATACTCACCGAATATCCCAAGAATGAAGAATTGCAAGCCGCTGATGAAGAGGATGACGACAATCGTCGATGCCCAGCCCTGCGGTACGAACCCTCGTGTCGTCTTCAGGAAGACGATCAGCAAAGCGGAGAGGATCGCCAGAAAAGAAAAGAGAAATCCAAGCTTCGTTGAAAGTTGCAATGGGAAGAACGAAAACGTTATCAACCCGTCGTACGCGAGCTTCAGGAGTCTTGCAAAAGTGTATTTTGTCGATCCTGCGAATCGTCTCTCCCGTTCATACGCGATCCCGGTCTGACGGTACCCGGTCCATGTCCTGAGCCCCCGGATGAAGCGATTGCGCTCGGGCATCCGGTTGAGGATGTCGACCACGGATCTGTCCATGATGCAAAAATCGCCTGAATCAATCGGAATATCAAGATAGGAAACCCTGTGCAGAACGCGATAGAATACGGAATACGCTGCACGTTTGAAAATATTCTCTTTTCGATGCGTCCTGATCCCGTATACTACTTCATGCCCGCGTTTCCATTCCTCAATGAATCGCGGGAGGAGCTCCGGCGGATCCTGCAGATCGCCATCCATGAGGATGACTCCGTCTCCGGTGGAGTATTGGATGCCGGCCGAGATTGCGGTTTGATGTCCAAAATTGCGTGAAAAGCTTATGATCCGGAGGTGCGAATCTTCTTTCGACAATGAGGCCAACAGGGGGAATGAATTATCAGTGCTTCCATCATCGACGTAAATGATCTCATAGTCGAAAGGAATGATGGAAAGTGTCGCCGTTACGCGGTGGTGCAATTCAACAAGCAGGTCTGCTTCATTATAGATCGGTATGACAACCGAAATTCTGGATTTCGCCGCGTTCATGACTCTCATTCCGATGCTGTGAGGCGGGATGGCTGATCGGGACGAATCCCGCCGAGCTTATACAGGGTTAAACTCCCGGTCGCCACCGCATCCTCCACCGGATATTGGCGGAAGAAGCGGGCAAGGACTTCCGGATCCACATGGTGGAGTTTGTACAGGTCTGCATATGTCCTTGCTGTGTCGCGAAGCTCCGAAACAATGAAGACATCGTGTCCGGCGGATCCTGTTTCGGAGATCTTCTCCCCGATCGTTTCCAGGGAACCTTCAAGGTCGTTCAAGTGATCGATGAGGAGGGCGTGGAGTGAGACCACTTCGCGTTTGATGAAATAGGGAATATACGTATCATACTCGTCGTTTCCCGGAATGACAATCATATCACCGGCATTTGTTTTCTTTCCGATCTCGATTGTAGTCGTATAATAATCGTTATTGGAAATGTCCCGCGAAGGCAGGAACGCGGCAATTGAATTTGCAGATAACAAAAGCACCGCGAACGCCGTGAGCGCAAATTGAACCGACGGGCATTCGGCAAGCGGTCGTCGAAGTTTCTCATGGAGAGCCGATCCCAGGTAGAAGAAAAGTCCAATCAGCGGCACCGACCACATCTGGTAGTACCACGGGGCCCACCAAAAGAGCAACACCGCATACGCGAGGAACCAGGAAAGCGCCAATCTCTGCGCCTTCCCAGTGGAATGAGCGTATCCACGAACAGACTGGATTGCCATCGCCCGGATCGCAATGAAGACCGGCATTACTCCGGCGAGGGCCGACAACACAGGGACGCCGTTTCGCTGCAGTGGACGTATCTCAAATATGCGGTTCATCCAGTAAAATCCCCCGACGACGGAAGCGCCGAATCCGGAGAACAATTCCGCTATTTTCTCGAACTTCAATCCACCGTAATTGCCTGAGACGTCGATCACCCCGGGCATTGCATAATAGAAACACCAAAAGGTAAAATCATAGAGGGTGGTATTCCCCAGAATGAAGATGCCTACGGCCAGGTATGGGATCGCCACGGTCGCTGCGCCAGCCGATGCATAGATGAACAACGCTCTCGCCTTTGTGGTTGGCGAGGCAATTTCGGAGAACAATGCGGTCAGGAACATCACGCCCAGTAAACAATTTGTCTGGTGCATAAGCATCGCAAGTCCGTTGACGAATCCCAACCCGGCAACTCTCGCACTGCGTGATTGCGTAACCGGTTCTCGAAGCAGCATCCGGAAGAGGATAACCGCCAGCAGGCAGCTGGCCATATGGTCGGAAACCATCGCGGCGTTGCTCCAAAAAGAGTATGTCCAGCCAACCGCAGCGCAGAGCAACACCGTAAGTCGCCTGTCGCCGGTGAGCTCCATCAGCAGAACTGAGATCAAGCCGAGAGTGAATGCCCCTTCGATGAGATTGAGAACCTGTGCGGGGAGAAGCGCGCTGCCATGATAACCGAACAGCA
>DASYTP010000255.1:0-5360 GCA_036002145.1 Bacteroidota bacterium
GTCCGTTCATGACGATCGTGATCTCGATCTGCCGGTTCGATGCAAAATCATACGCATGTTTGATGATATTCGTGCAAGCTTCATCAACGGCAATCGAAATCTTGTTCATCGATTCTTCGTCGAAGCCGAACGCATGGGCAGCCTCGGCAACAAAATTCCGCACGGTGAGGAGCTTCTCCGTCCGGCTCGGGATTATCAGGTGTCGTGCTTTTGCTGTCATACAGTAGTACGGGATAGGTTGAGATCCACCCGGTCGGGTTACTTCCGGGAAACCGTAAACTTGCCTATCGCCTCAACTTCATCCTTCGAAATGTCGTAGAGTAATGGAAATCCGAGCAGGTCGAAAATATTGTACACCTTCGACGACATATTGGAGAGCTTGATATCGCCGCTGTTCTTCCTGACATCCTCGATGTATGCCATGAAGACCCCCAGCCCGGCACTGCTGATATAGGTCAGCTCTTTGCAATTGACGATGATCTTATATTGCTTTCTGTCGATGAGGGCCTGCAGGGCTTTCTCCAGCTCCGGGGCCGTGTGGGCATCAAGATAGCCCTTCAGATCGAGGACATTGATGTTGTTCGTTTCACGCGTATCTATTTTGAACTTGGTCATTTCCGTTCTCCGGGATGTGGTGGATGTTCTACTTCTTGTACGTTGCGCCATTTTAGTACCACGATCGTCAAATCATCTTCGGGAGATTCATGGTGCATGTGGGCATCGACCCCCGCGATGATCGCATCGCGGACATCGAGTGCAGATCTCTCGCCGGTCTTTTCCACAACCTTCCGCAACCTCTCATAGCCGAACTCATCGCCATCTCCCGGATGTGCCTCCGTAAGGCCATCGGTATACAGCACGACAATGTCACCCGGGGCGAGCTGAAACTGCTCCTGGGCGATCGTTCGTTGGAAGAACTCCACGCTCCCCATGCCTAATCCCAGGCCGGTCGGCTGCCGGTACACGCCTTTACGGTTTGAAACATGGAGCAGAGGGCAGTGTCCCGCCCTCGCGATGGTCATCATGCCGGTCCGTAAATCGAGGACGCAATAGAGCAAGCTGATGAAGGAACGCTTGTCGATGGTCGTAGCAAGTGCTGCATGGGCCTGAGAAAGAAATTCCTTCGGCGATCGATAAATCCTGCCCAGTGATTGAAAAATTCCTTTCATCTCCGCCATGTAGAACGCCGCAGAAACACCTTTTCCCGAAACATCACCGACAAGCACGCCGAGATGGTGGTCATCAAGCATGGCAAAATCATAATAGTCACCCCCGACTTCAAACGCAGGCGTAGAGAGTGCCTCGAGATCGACCTCCTTCAGCGAAGGAATCTGTTGCGGCAGCAGCCTGCGCTGCATATCCTGCGCGAGAACCATCTCCCGCATCAGGCGCTCGCGCTCCAATGACTTCTCGATGAGCCGGGAATTCTCGATCGCAATCGTCGCCTGGTCGGCGAATGCCGAAATCACTTCCACGTCGTCCCTGTCGAAGCCGTAGGGCATATCCTTCGTAGCGTACAGGATCCCGATCACCTTCTCGTGGGTGACGAGTGGCACAATGACCATCGACTCGAACTTGTTTTTCAGATCCTTGAGATGCTGGGTACGTTTATCGTAACGCGCCTCGTCGATGACGACCGATTTCCTCGATTCGAGCGCGAGCTTCCGGATGGAAGCGCCGTCGGCGCCCAAAATGGCGAACGTGTCCTCGATCGAGATATTCTTCCGCGACACGGTTTCGATCTCTTCTTCCACTGGACGAACACCTCCGAGAAGGCGTCTCGCATTCGACGGCGACGATGAGACTTTCATAATCTCGAGCCAGGAACTTTTTGCCTCGCACACTTCCAGCGTCATCGTCGTCACGGAATCCACCAGCTCGTTGAAATCGAATACCTGCGTGACAAGTCTGCTGAGATTATGGAGGGAGGAAACTTCGCTCGATTTCCGGTCGAATGCCTCGGCAGTCGGCAAATGGAAGAGCGTCCCGACAAACGTCATTCCAAAATAGACGGTGGCGAACAGATTTACCGAGGTAATGAAATTCTTCAACACCGGCGAATAATAGGCGATGGACTTACCGATCGCCATGCTGCCGAAGGTAAGAATATCAAAACCGATAAAAATGGCGAGCAACAGGAAGCCATAGACGATGCTGAACAGTTTTTCCCGTTTCGAGAGGTACACGATCCATGACAGGCGAAATGAGTTCATCACGATCGCCAGTACGGTCACCACTAGGAGAACCGTATTCACCAGGGTCGATTCGAGTGGCCGCAACGTCAGCATATACAACGCCTGCACAGAGGCGACGACCACGAAGACCAGGAAATTGCGGCGCGTTCCCTTCCGGCGCTTGGAGAAGATGATGTCGCGTATGAGCATCAAAACGATGATCGACATGGTACCGATGACGATGCTGTAGACATTTGCCCAGACAATGACATCGTACCCGAGCGGGTCGAGCACAAGGTTCTTCACGTCGAATCCGCTCGCTGGGACGAGCGTCAACAATCCCGCCCCGACAACAACGACCAGCGACAATACCAGCGCGAACCCGAGTTTTTTTGCCGGGCTCTGCTCGCGCTTCCACAGCGATTCAATGAAAAGGTAGAAGAAAAGAAATGCAGCCACGACGAGACTTTCCCTCACCAGGGACAACCAGCCTCCATAGCTACCGAGGCTATGCTCGATGATTTCAATAACGAAGACGCACGCCAGCGAGACCGCGGCTGCGGAGATGGTTACTGCCTTCGCTATTCTTGTCCGGAATCTCGTCACGAGATTGCTTCTTAATTTATAGTTTGACCGTTATCCAATCGGACGATCGGAATTTGAGAAAATTCATCGTTGTGTACGCCACGATGTAGACGGGCAATGCAAGCCACGAGCCGGTCAACCCCCAGCCCAGCACAACCCCGAAAAGATACGTCAGGGGGAGAAACACAACCCAGTGCGTCAACACTTCGATCCACATGACGTAGACTGTTGCGCCCCCCGCTTGCAGGGCATTGGCAAAGATAATGCCTGCACCATAAAATATTTGTGCCACCCCGGCGATCTGAAGGATGGATTTGGAAGCAGCAATCACTTCCGGTTCCGTCGTGATCGCCTGGATCACCCATTCGGGAACAGCCACGAAGACCAGCCCGACCACGAGCGTGAATATCGTACCGAGTTTTGCAGTCTCATAACCGTAGGTATGCGCCAAACGGCTGTCGCCTTTGCCGAGAGATTGCCCGACGAGCGTCTGCGCTGCGATCCCGAACCCGAAGCACGGCATCAATGAGATGAAGAGGGCGTTAATCACCACATTACTTGCCGCCTGGGCACCTGTGCCGATAATGCCGGTGATTGCGACAAAGAGGAGAAACCCGAATAAGATAAGGATATTCTGCAGCGAAACAGGTACAGATATCCTGACAATTTGCAATAGGACGTCTCCGGAAATCCTGAAATGGCTGAAGTATCTATATTGTCTTCGATAACGCCGCATAAAAGTTACAAGCAAGGAGAAGAGCCACCCCAGCATCATGCTGATCGAATACCCGACCCCCGCGCCGGCCAACTCCATCCTTGGGAATCCCAATGCCCCGAAAATGAAGAGATAGTTGAAGATAATGTTGAAGACATTCATGATAATGGCGGAAATCATGAAGATTTTGGTGTGCCCGATCCCGAAGAAAAAGCCACGATACGAAACGATGAGGAGGAAGAATGGAAGGCCGGCAAACTGGTATCGCATGTACGCTGCGCCTGCACGCGTAACCGCCTCATCGGTCGAGAACACGTTGATGATCTCGTACGAGTACACGTATCCCAGGAATCCAAACACAATTCCGAGCAGGCCGGTGAGGAACAGGGAGTTATTCAACACTTCCCCCACGCCGACGTGATTCCCCTCGCCATGGCGACGTGCGACGAGGACGTGAGCGCCCGTGCTGAGGCTGGAAAACAAGCTGGTGATTGCCCAGGTGCCGAGAAACCCCAGGCCCATCGCCGCAAGCTGGACCTTTGTGTTTTCCAATCGTCCGACCATTGCGGTATTGACCAGGGAAACAACCACTTGGGAGGACAGACCCGCGATTGCAGGAGCCGCAATGTTAAGGATCTGCCGGGTATGTGACCTATCGATTCCTAATCTCATTGATGTGTGTATGTTCATCCGCCCGTCGTGCTGAAAACAAAAAACCCACTCTAGGTCAGAATGGGCTACGGGGAATGCGCAAGATGATTACTAGACTGAGAATTGACTGATGTAACGGTCGGCATCGCGTGCAAACGAGGAGGTGGGATACTCTTTCTTCAGGCGCTTGAACAGCGTGAGCGCCTTCTCCTTCTCACCCGCGAAACCATAACACCGCCCCGCACCATTCATGTATTCGGGAGCTTCGGAGGCGCCCTTCACAGTTTCTGCGGCTCGCTCATACTCCGGAGCAGCCTTGCCATACTCCTTTTTACCTTCGTAGGCGGCCGCCAGGCCGGCATACGCCGAAGCCTTCAGCATACTCGAACCTCCGCTGAAGCTGTCAAACTGTTTAATCGCATCGTCATACTGGCCCGTATACAGGTATGCGTTCGCAAGATACAGCCGGGCCATCTCGCCAGCGTCCGAGCCACCGAAGTTGTCGACAACAGCCTTCAATCCCATGATGTTTCGTTCAGGCACGCCGGCGATCGCATTTTTATATTGGTTTGGATCGGCTGCGCCCGCATCATAGATGCTTATTATTTTTCCCAACGCTGCAGCAGCTTTCTCATTATTACCAGTCCGGGTATTATAAAAAATGACGGTGCCGGCAACCAGAACAATCAATGCAGTGACACCATAGGATACGTATCTCTTATTCTCATAATAAAACGATGTTGCTTTCACGTAGTTGGTGAGCAACGCATCTTGTTTAATTTCCTTCTTTACAATTTTCTTTGAGGGCTTCAGCATGAATGAGGATCCTTATTCTGAGATGTTATGAAAAAGTTTCACGTGCGCCCGGCGCGATTCGAACGCGCGGCCTACAGCTCCGGAGGCTGTCGCTCTATCCAGCTGAGCTACGGGCGCAGAATATTTAATGTACCAAATTTCGGGGTGATATTCAAACATATGGTAGTGTTGGTACTGGCTCGGTGTGGGGCTGAGTGGGTCAGTTTGAAAGCCAGACGGGTGGATACGTAGAAAGGATTATGCTTTTACAAGTAAATCTTGATTTTGCTTTTTCTTTCCTATTACGAAAACTGTCACAAGACCTGTCAGCGTCGTTCCACCAATAATTCCCCCCAACCATTCATGACCATTCATCCCCAGTGAATAAGCCGCAGCAAGGAACGCTATTGCAACGATAAATCCGAGAAATTGACCGAGCC
>DASYTP010000256.1:0-5413 GCA_036002145.1 Bacteroidota bacterium
CCGAACCTCGGCGAGGGTGAAGCTGACGCCGTCAATCGCAATCGAGCCCACCGGAATGAGATATTTTTCGAACAGTTCGGGAACTTCCACTGTCATCACCCAGCTGCCGGCTCTTTCCTCAATATGCCGGATGTGTCCCACGACGTCGACGTGACCAAGAACAAAATGACCCCCCATCCGCTCATGAAATCTGATTGGGAGCTCGAGATTACAGTGATCACCCACCGTCATGGAATTCAACGTTGTTTTCTTCAACGTCTCCTCCACGGCCTCGACTTCAAACTCATCCACATTCTTTGCGACCACGGTCAGGCAGACTCCGTTAATTGCCACACTGTCGCTTCCTTTGAGCTCGAGCGCTGAGGAGGATGCGAAGACACGCAGCCGGATGGCCGCCCCCGCCGGGCTGACATCGGTAATCGTTCCTATTTCCTCAATGATTCCCGTGAACATAATGATAGATAACGTTATTTCACATTTTATGCAAGTTGGCAGTGATCATGATGTCCCCATCGATTCGACCGATCTGAAGATTTGACGGGAGTAGAGTTGAGATCCGCTTCAGGTCTGGAAAGGAATCAAGTCCCCTGCCGAAAATCCTGGGGGAAATGAACAGCAAGAGCTTATCCACCGCCTGCTCATTTAGGAACTCACTGAAGGTTTTGGCGCCCCCCTCGACCAGAACGGATGCAATTCCGAAGGATCCTAATTCCCGAAGAACTTCATGCAGCCGGAGGGCTCCATCCTTTGTCCCGTTCAGCGCAATGACGGTAACGCCGCGACGTGCGAGCGCCTCCCGTCTCGATGCGCGGAGCCGATCGAACTGGCGGGAGATGAAAAGTATCGTTCTCCCCTTCTTCGTCCTCCTGAATACGTTCGCTCTCATGCCACTGCTGAAGCGGCCATCGAGAATAACACGGGTCGGGTCTCTTCCGTTCACTCCCCTCGCCGTCAGTCGGGGGTTGTCTCTCCGAACCGTCCCCGCTCCCACCAATACAGCATCATGTTGTGCGCGGAGTGTATGGACGAGTCTGCGTGAACCGGGACCGGAAATCCATTTTGAGTGGCCGTGCTCGTCTGCTATCTTTCCGTCAAGTGTCTGCGCGACCTTCACAGTAACAAAAGGGAGCCCGGTTGTAATATATTTCGAAAAGACTTCGTTCAGGCGGGAACAATCTTCCTTCAGAACATCCAACGTGGTCCTGATTCCCGCCCGTTGCAGCTGGCGTATTCCCCGGCCAGATACCAGCGGGTTTGGGTCTTTCATGCCGATGACCACCCGGGAAATCATGCTCGAAATGATCAGGTTCGTACAGGGGGGAGTCTTGCCGTGGATATTGCAAGGCTCAAGATTGACGTAGAGGGTTGATCCAGGTACCGGACTCCGCGCAGATTGGATTGCGTTGACTTCGGCATGCGGCGTGCCGAATTTGCGATGATATCCACGGCCGATCACTTTTCCGCCCTTCACAAGAATCGCGCCGACGAGAGGATTGGGGCTAACGCGACCCATTCCTTTGCGCGCCAGATCGAGGCATTCCTTCATGAATTGCTCGTCTTCCTGCCATTGAACTCTATGCATATCAACGGATCCTTAGTCGTGCGGACTGGTTGAGATGGCCATCGAGGACTGCGGCGGCATTCCCATTCCGGATCGAAACTTCCAGCAAGCCGGAGCTGCCGAGAATCATGAACGGAGATCCCGGCCTTGCACCCTCGTATGTTCTTGAGAAGTTGGTGACCTTTTTCTTTCCCAGATGCAGGGTAAACCCGGCGGGTTGAGGGCCGGGGGCAAAATTAGTGACGATGTTCCCGAAATGGTCGATATGCAAAACCTTTCCGTCATACTCTTTGCCTGCGCCGCGCCGGACCCTGATAAACCGTTCCGGTGCGATTGCACTTGACGTTTCTTTTCCCAGTTTCCGCGCAGGCAAACCCAGGGCCAGGTGGGCCGCTACGGGTGCAAAGATATCGCGTCCGTGAAACGTCGTAGATCGTTTCTTCAGGAAATATTTTGTGTTTCTCACGTCGATAATCCTGGATGGTGCCTGGTCTGAAGAGACGAATTTAAGGATGCCGTTATCCGGAACAAGGAATGAGTAGCCGCGAGCTTCTGCGTAGAGAATTCGTCTTCCGGAACCTACACCCGGATCCACAACGCAGACGAAAAGAGTGCCCGGCGGAAAGTACGAATATGAGCTCCACAAAAGAAAGGCAGCCTGATCGACGTTCTGAGCGGCAACGTCATGCGAGAGATCGACCATGGTGACCCGGGGAGCAATGGAAAGGATCGTACCCTTCACCGACGCAACGTAGTGATCGGTCAAACCAAAGTCGGTCAATAGTACGATGACAGCCGTCCGCTTCATGGCAGCGCCGGAGTTCGTCAGGAACGGGTCATTTGATGAATACTTCTTTTCCTTTTTGCGCAGACTGGTAAATTGCTTCAACGATCTTCATTCGCTGAACGGCCTCGTCTGCGGTCGAAATCACCTGGTGCAACCCGCGCGCCGCGCCGACAAAATGTTTCAACTCATTTTCATAGCTTTTCTTGTAGAGATTGTACGGGGTCTCGGTCTTCACAGGCGTGACGTTCACGAGATTTCCGTGGAGCAACTTGTGAATGCGGAGAGGGTTCACCATGGCGCTACCGTCCGAGCCGAAAAACTCGCAATAGAAGAAATCCTGAGCGGCCTGGAATGACCAGCTCACCTCGAGCATGATCGCGGTGCCGTATTTCATCTCGAGAAAGACTATGGAGGAATCCTCGACGGCCTTGGTCTTGTGCATATACATTTTTGAAGTGACGCGCTCCACGGGTGGAAATCCCATCATCCACAGCACCATGTCCAGCATGACGACGCCCAGATCGAGAAACACCCCTCCCCCGGACTTATCCTTCTGAGTCATCCATCGGTTGTCGGTTGAAAGTTTTCGAAGCCAGCCGGCCTTTGCATAGAAGATTTTACCGAGCTCCCCTTTTTCCAGCAGGCTCTTGAGGATCATTGTGTCGGGCCTGAAGCGGTTGTTCATGCCAACCATCAGCATCTTCTTGTTCTTCCTCGCAGCTTCAGCCATCTGGAGCGCCTCTGTGTAGTGGCGCGCGATCGGTTTCTCCACGAAGACATTTTTCCCCGATTCCAGAGAGGCGATGGTCACAGGAAGATGGGCATCCGTGCTCGTACAGACGTCGATCGTATCCAAATCTTCCGTTGCCAACATTTGCTGATAATCATTGTAATGGCGGGCAATACCGAACCGTTCGGCGATCATCTTGGCGCGGGATTTATCTTTGTCGCACACCGCGACGAGGTCGACGTCTTCGCACTTTGTGAGGACGGGCAAATGGAACACCTGGGAGACCCATCCAAGGCCGATGATACCTAAACGAATTTTTTCCATATGATAATTATGCTAGTGTTACTGCGGGAGCGGGAAGCGGAGCTTGCCGGAAAAAGTTTTTTACGACGCTGGCGATTCCGGGGGCATCGAGCTTCAGCATGGCGTAGAGTTCCTGGGGGGTGCCGTGTTCAATGAACTCCCCCGGGACGCCGTGTACCTTGACCTGAAGTTGCGGATGAGGCCGTGAAGCGATCGCCTCGAGCACGGCGCTGCCGAATCCGCCTTCCACGACATGATCTTCCACCGTCAGGATGTATTTGAATCGAGAACAGATTTTTTCGATCAGAGAGTGATCGATCGGTTTGACAAAACGCATGTTCACGACTTCGGCGCTGATACCGTCGTTCTGAAGAAGATCAGCGGCCTTGAGTGATGGCGATACCATCGTTCCGATCGCAAGAATGGCGACGTCCTTCCCGGGGCGAACAATTTCGCCTGTCCCAATCTCGATAAGGTCGAAACCGGTCTTCATCGGCACTCCGATACCAGTTCCCCGAGGGTAACGCACGGCAACGGGGCCGCCTGTGTATTGAACAGCGGTATACACCATATCCCGAAGTTCGCTCTCGTCTTTGGGAGCCATGACAACCATGCCCTGAATGCATCTCAGATAGGAAAGGTCAAGCACTCCATGATGTGTCGGTCCGTCGGCACCTACAAGCCCTGCACGATCCAGGCAGAAGACGACATGAAGACGCTGAATGGCGACATCATGGATAATCTGATCGTACGCCCGCTGAAGAAACGTGGAGTAGATGGCTGTGATGGGTATGTAGCCCTGGGTGGCTAAGCCTGCCGCAAATGTGACGGCGTGTTGCTCGGCAATCCCGACATCGAAAAATCGCTCCGGGAATTGTTGCTGTAATTGGTCGAGACCGGTCCCGTCCGGCATGGCGGCTGTAATGCCGACAACTTTAGGATTCTCTTTTGCGATCTCGACGACGGCTTTGCCAAATACCTTCGTGTATGCGGGAGCGCCGTCGGCTTTCTTCGGCGAGACTCCGGTGATTTTGTCGAAGGGAGTAACTCCATGCAGTGCCTGTTCGTCTGCTTCTGCGGGCTTGTAGCCCTTCCCTTTCCGCGTGATAGTATGAACGAGGATGGGGCCATTCAGGCCCTTGATCTCACTGAAAATCTTCACCAGCTGGGTGACGTTATGACCGTTGATAGGGCCAAAATACCGGAATCCGAGAGCTTCAAAAAGTATTCCGGGAGTGATGACAACCTTAATTCCTTCCTGAACTCTCGAAGCGATCTTTCTGATCCTGTCGCCAATGGTGTCGAGTTTGCCGGTGAGGTCCCACACGTTTGCTTTGAACTTATTGTATGCCGGAGTTGCGATGAGTTCGGTAAAATAATTCGAAAGAGCCCAGACATTGGGAGCGATGGACATGTTGTTGTCGTTGAGAACGACAATCATGTTTCGCTTCTGCAGGCCTGCATTGTTCATCGCCTCGTATGCCATCCCGCCGGTCATGGCTCCGTCGCCTACGACGGCGACAACCCTGAATGTCTCCTTTGCCAGGTCGCGTGCGACCGCCATTCCAAGGGCCGCGGAGATCGCCGTGCTCGCATGTCCCGCACCGAAGGTATCATATACACTTTCCGAACGTCTCAGGAAACCACTGATGCCTCCAAGCTGTCGGATCGTATGAAATACATCACGTCTCTCGGTAAGGATCTTGTGTGGATATGCCTGATGACCCACGTCCCATACGAGCTTATCGTCAGGCGTGTTGAAAACGTAGTGGAGCGCGACTGCGAGTTCCACTGCTCCCAGCCCGGCGCCAAGATGCCCGCCAACCTTGGAAATGGTATCGATGAGGAACGTCCGGAGCTCTGCACATACGGTCTTCAATTCCGGAACTGAAAGCTTGCGCAAATCCGAAGGGGAATTTATGTCGAGCAGGTATTTGTATGGACTGTCGGTCATTTAGTTTTCTTCTTCCATGTCTTCATCCAGGAGCTCAAAATTTCCGCGGGCATCCTTGCTGAGCCGTTTGAGTGTCAG
>DASYTP010000257.1:0-10110 GCA_036002145.1 Bacteroidota bacterium
TCGCCACGCCTTCACTCCCAACCATTGCCAAATCCGACTGGCACAACTATCGTGGTGCATCGTTGGGACTTGCATTTTAACATAAGGGAGTGATGGATTAATGGAGGGTTGGATCCTCGAATCTGGAAACTCGTAACTGGAAACTGGAAACCGAAAACTGAAAACCGGAAACTGACTACTGACGTACTGACTACTTTTTTTCACTTTTCACTTTTCACTTTGCATTGTTCCATGGATTACGACGTTCTCATCATCGGTGCCGGAATAATCGGGCTTGCGACTGCAGCGGAGTCCGCGAAGCGGGGTTTCTCCACGCTCGTCGTTGAGCGGCATCCGTCCTTCGGGTACGAGACGAGCAGCCGCAACAGCGAAGTGATCCACTCAGGCATTTACTACACCCCGGGGTCGCTTAAGGCGCGACTCTGCCTCGCCGGCAACCTCTCCCTCTACGCGGAATGCGAACGTCTCGGCGTGTGGCACCGCCGCTGCGGAAAACTCATCGTTGCTGTTACTGCCGAAGAAGAGCCGGAGCTTGAGAAAATCCACCAGCGGGGCATAACGAACGGCGTCCCCGATCTTCAGTTCCTCGATGAAGCGCAGGCGAAGAAGCTCGAGCCGAACATCAAGTGCAGGAGGGCAATCAATGTGCCGAGTACGGGAATCGTGGACTCCCACGAACTCATGAAAGCGTATATGAACGAGGCACATGCGCACGGCGCCGATATGGCTTTTGGAATAGAGTTCATCGGCGGTAAGGTTTCACGAAACAGCTATTCCCTTCGCCTCAAGGAAACGGGCGGCGAGCTGACCCAAACGACTGCGCGATTTGTCATCAACGCCGCAGGCCTTTCCGGCGGCAGCGTCGCGGCCTCCTTCGGTATCGACTCAGAGGCGGCCGGATACAGGATTTATCCGAACCGCGGTCATTACTTCAGGGTTTCTGCGGCGAGGAGCCGGCTCGTGTCGCGCCTCGTGTACCCAGTGCCGCCGCCAAAGCTTGTAGGACTGGGCATCCACATCACGATCGACCGTGCGGGTCAGGTGAAGCTCGGCCCCGATAATGAATACCTGGATGCTTCTGTTCCGCCGGAAGAGTGGTACAGGTTCGACGACACACGACAGGAACAATTCTACGCGGCGGCCTCGCGATATTTCCCTGCGCTCGAGCGGGGCGACCTCTCACCCGACCAGGTGGGCGTCCGGCCGAAAATTCAGGCCCCGGGTGAGACGATCAAGGACTTTATCATACAGGAGGAGAGCGAACGCGGGCTGCCCGGGCTCATGAACCTCATCGGCATCGAATCGCCGGGGCTCACTTGCTCGCATGAGATTGCGAAGGAGGTTGTTGGCCGGCTCTCCGCCATGCGTTGATTTGCAACCTCTGTTAGACCTCCGATTTCAACATCGTTTGAACGGAGTAAGAACTCGGAGGTCTTTCCCGGTTTGCCCACGTCGTCATTCCCTTACCTCGCCCACGCTGTCATTCCCTCACCTCACCCACGTTGTCATTCCCTCACCCCGCCCGCCTTGTCATTCTCTCTCCCCGCCCACCTTGTCATTCCCTCACCCCGCCCACCTTGTCATTCCCTCATGCTTTTAGAGGGAATCTTCCAGAGCCCCGCGTCAGATTCCCACTTAAAACATGTGGGATTGACAACGGAGAGGGTGGTGAGGGAATCACAGGATCGAGAATGATGGAATGAGATGGTCGAAGAGGTGATGGTGTGCCCACGCGTTGTCATTGTTTTTCCTTCGACTTTTCTCTATATTTTTTCGTCAATCAACCTTTTCCAACCTTAAATGAACGTATCACCCGCATATAACCCGCTCGTCTCGATTATCATACCGGTGAAGGACGGCGAGCGGACGCTCGATCTCTGTCTCCGCTCGGTCAAGCGATCCTATTATAAGAATTTTGAAGTTATCGTTGTCGACGATCATTCGACGGACGGGTCGTTCGAGGTGGCGAAACATTTTCAATGCACGGTGGTGCAGGCGGAGAACGGCAGCGGCGCGAATAATGCCAGGAACTTCGGCGCAAAACATGCAAGAGGGGAGATCCTGGTATTTATAGACTCCGACATCGTCATCAGCAGGGAGACGCTTCTCGATATGGTCGAGACTCTCGAGGAAGATGGAATCGACGCCGTCGTTGGACTCTATACGGCGAAGCACCGCCATGAGACGTATGTGAGTCAGTACAAGAATCTCTGGGTGCGATACTCGTATATGAAGAGCACCCCGGCGATCGACTGGCTATTCGGCGCAATCTCGGGAATCAAGCGGGAGGCATTCGAAAAATTGGGGGGATTCAACGTCGATCTGCTTGCACGCCACGGACATGATGATATCGAGCTTGGCAAACGCTTCGTGCGGGCGAACTTGAACATCGCCCTGAATATGGACGTCGAGGTTGAGCATCTGAAACGCTACACGCTCCGGTCGTTTATCGCGAACGAATATCATCGCAGTGCCGGATTTGCCGAGCTGGCGACCCGCTTCGGAGAGACTGCTCAATCGGTCAGGAAGGGCTTCGTGAACGTTTACCCGACGTTCGTCGTTTCGACCCTTTACTCCGTTCTTGCGCTGGCGGTAATCGCGACAGGAGTGGCCGGGGTTATCCCGGGCTGGTCGGTTGGTGCAGTCCTGGGCCTCTACCTCATGATGAACATCCGCTTCCTGAATTACCTTGAACAGGTACGCGGCTTGTTCGCGATGATTGTCATGATTCCATTTCTGTTTATCGATCATCTCGTTTGTTTTGTCGGAAGCATTGTAGGGATCGTGAGGGGAATGGGAAGGAAGGAAGTTAAAAGTTAATAGTTAAAAGTGAAAAGTGAGATGATGCTCGATGCTTGATCCTTGATGCTTGCTCCACGATGTGGCGCGGAGCGCCATGGCGCCAGAGGCGCTCACTGGATCCTCGATGCTGGAACCCCAAATCCCAATCCACTCCATCACTCCATCATTCCATTATTCCATCAATCCATTGATCCACCACCCCACCACCACCCCACCACCCCACCGCTCCACCACTCCACCACTCCACCACTCCACCACTCCCCTCCACCCCCTTGATTTTCCCCCGTCTGTTTTGTACTTTGTCACGTTCTTTTTATTGAAACGAGGAGATGAATGAATTCAGAAAAGGCGACTGGGGGCGTGCTGTTCGGTGCCGCAATTTTTTTTGGCGCCTTGCTGGTGTTCCAGGTACAGCCAATCATGGCAAAGTTCATTCTTCCCTGGTTTGGAGGAAGCTCCATGGTCTGGACGACGTGCCTCTTGTTCTTTCAGGTATTCCTCCTGGCGGGGTACGCATATGCTCATCTCCTCTCGAAGTATCTGCAACCAAAGTCACAGGCAATAGTTCATTCCGGACTTGTCGCTGCAGCTCTTTTCGTCCTGCCGATCATTCCCCCCGATAGCTGGAAACCGGTCGGTGTCGCAAATCCGTCGCTTCATATTTTAGGCCTCCTCACGGTGTGTTTAGGATTTCCCTACCTCTTGCTTTCGGCGACGGGGCCTTTGATGCAACGCTGGTTCCATCTCATCAACCCGGACGTGTCACCCTACAGGTATTACGCACTTTCAAACGCGGGATCGCTTATCGGACTTCTTAGTTTCCCCCTCTTTCTGGAGCCCCTCTTCTCCAGGAAAGTGCTTGCAATCTCATGGTCGTCGATGGTTGGCCTGTTCGCGGTGATTTGTATTCTCTGCAGCTGGGTGTTATGGCGATTCGGAAAGAAAGAACCGCCGGTCGAGATACGCGAGGAGCAGCCCGCGGCGTCCAGGTCGTCGCTCCTGAGAAAAAAATTCCTATGGATTTCGTTCCCGGCTACCGCTTCCATTCTGCTTCTCGCGGTTACAAACAAATTGACGCAGGATGTCGCCGTGGTACCGTTATTGTGGGTGGCGCCGTTGACACTCTATCTCCTTTCGTTCATCATCTGTTTCGACAGCCCAAAGGTGTATTCCCGGACCTTCTTCGGAATTGCATTTCTGGTTTCGTTGCTCGAGATCGTGTTGATTCTACTCCTGCGAGTAACCATGCCGGTGGTGCTCTCCCTCTCGGTTTATTTGATTGGCTTGTTCATGGCATGCATGGTCTGTCACGGCGAACTGGTCAGGCTCAAGCCGGAACCCCGGCTCCTCACTTCCTTTTACCTTCATATTGCGTTCGGCGGGGCGCTGGGCGGATTCTTCGTCGCTGTGATCGCACCTCTCATCTTCAACGATTACCTGGAATTTCAAATCGGCTTTCTCGTATGCGGTTTGCTCATCCTCTTCATGTTGTACACGGATCCGTCGGGCCGGTTTTTTCAAGGGAAGCCACGATGGGGATGGGCGCTCCTCATTGCTTCGGCGCTGGTTGTCACGTTCCTGTTCTATCGAGAGAGAAGTGTTCGCAACCAGGCAACGATCGACGCAACGCGGAATTTTTACGGCACACTGACAATTTCAGAGTATGGCGCCGACGAGCCTGTCTATTTACGGCGTGCAATGCTTCACGGAAGAATCATCCACGGTTTGCAGTTTCTGTCGGACAAATACCGGCACATCGCGACCGCTTATTACACGGCAAAAAGCGGAATAGGAATGTGCATCAGACATTTTCCCCGCCAGGGGGGACGGCACATAGGCGTCGTCGGCCTGGGAGTCGGCACTTTGGCTGCGTGGGCGGAGCCGGAGGACCGGATGCGTTTCTATGAAATAAATCCCTCGGTGAGGGAGCTTGCAGAGAAGTATTTTAAGTATCTCGAAGATTGCAAGGCCAGTCAGGTGTTTGTCCTGGGTGATGCGAGATTGTCTCTGGAATCGGAATCGCCTCAGGAATTCGATATGCTCATCCTCGATGCATTCAATAGCGATTCTCCTCCCACGCACCTTCTCACCCGTGAGGCATTCGACATTTACAGACGACATCTGAAGGCAGGTGGAGTGATTGCCGTGAATGTCACGAGCCGCCACATCAACTACCTCCCAATCGTGGTACAATTGGCCGATCATATCGGCTTCAGGTGGCTCTATATTCCGTATCTGAAGCCCGAAGATGAATTTTACGGAGCCCCCTCCAAGTGGGTCCTGATAACGAACAACGAACAGCTGATCAATCAACCGGAGATACAGCAGGCCTCCTACCATTCGGATATTGAGAAAAACGTAAACATGTGGACAGACGATTACACTTCGCTGTATACTGTGCTGCAGTGGTGAATGAGTAGGCAGTAGGTAGTAGGTAGTAGGCAGGACACGGTAGGCAGTATGCAGTGGCAGTGTCGGGACAAACTCAAACTCAAAGTTAAAAGTCAAAAGTCAAAAGTTAGAGGCAGAGCGTCATTCGAGGATGTGGCGCGGGGCGCCATGGCGCGATAGGCGCTCACTCGATCCTCTGAGCCGGAGGCTCATGCGCCTCTGGCGCAGATTCTCGAACCCGCACCCCCCCAATTATTCCATCATTCCGTTATTCCATCATTCCATCATTCCACCGCTCCACCACACCCCCTCACCTTGTCATTCCCTCATGCTTTTAGACGGAATCTTCCGTGGAGCATCGCAAGATTCCCGATTAGGGCATTCGGGAATGACAAGGCGGGAGAGGTGAGGGAATGACAAGGGGGGAGAGGTGAGGGAGTGACAAGGCGGGAGAGGCGAGGGAATGACGATGTGGGCGAAGTGAAGGAATGGCAAGGTGGCGTGTCTTCGTTGTTTGCCTTTCAGAGGTCTATTCCTGATATTTATCACTGAAGGAGAAATGATGACCGAAAATTTACTGGAAAATAAGCCGGGAGTGCTTGTGATTAACGAGATTTTTCACAGTATCCAGGGCGAATCGAGCCGCATGGGTCAGCCCTGCGTGTTTGTGAGATTAACGTACTGCAATATCCGTTGCTCCTACTGCGATACGGAGTATGCCTTCCATGAAGGCAAAGAGATGTCGATCGAGGAAATACTGACTGCCGTGAGAAGCTATGGATGCAAGCTGGTCGAGATAACGGGAGGGGAGCCATTATTCCAGGCGAATGTTCATGAGCTTCTGACTCGATTGTGCGATGAAGACTTTGAGGTGCTTCTTGAGACCGGTGGGAGCCTCGAAATCAGTCGCGTGGATCCTCGTGTCAGGCGTATAGTAGACTTCAAGTGCCCCTCGAGCAACATGATGAAAAAAAACCTCTGGGACAACGTTCACCAGCTTAGACCATCCGACGAAGTAAAGTTCGTCATCGGAACGCGCGAAGACTATGATTGGGCAAAAGAGATGACCGAGCAACACCGGATCAAGCATCGGTGCCCGGTGCTCATGTCGGTCGTCTATGGGGAGCTCGAACCAGTCACACTCGCCGGCTGGATACTCGAGGATAAGCTCGACGTACGATTCCAGTTACAGATGCATAAGTACATCTGGAGTCCCGAGACGAGAGGAGTGTGAATAGATTGCGGATTGTTGGAGCGGAGCGGAAATCCCGCATGGAATGCGGGAGGGATTGGAGTTATGGAGTGTTGGAGTAATGAGAAGATCCTCGATGCTCGATCCTCGATGCTCGATCCTCGAATCTGGAAACTCGTAACTGGAAACCGGAAACCGGAAACTGGGCACCGATTTTTAACTTTTAACTTTTAACTTTTCATTTGAATCCCCAATCCACAATCCGCTCCGTAAGGAGTCCTTCGGACAATCCGAATTCCTTAGCCGTTGTCCTCGTCAGCGGTGGCATGGATAGCTGTGTCACGGCGGCAATTGCCAACGAGATGTACGAGATGGCATTCCTGCACTTGAACTATGGCCAAAGAACGGAGCGGCGCGAGCTGAAGTCGTATAACGACATCGCAGACTTCTATGGGGTCAAGCATCGACTCGTGGTCAACATCGAACACCTCAAACAAATCGGCGGATCAAGCTTGACGGATCCGTCAATGGCGGTGCAGGAAGCCAATCTGCAGCGGAAGGAGATTCCCACCTCCTATGTGCCTTTTCGGAACGCCCATATACTATCTATCGCTGTGAGTTGGGGAGAGGTTCTCGGAGCAGGGAAAATATACATTGGCGCGGTTGAAGAAGATTCCTCGGGCTACCCCGATTGCCGCAAGGAATACTACGACGCGTTTAACGCTTTGATAAAGCTCGGGACAAGACCCGACACCCACCTTGAAGTTCTCACGCCTATCATCGGAATGAAGAAATTCGAGATCGTCAGGAAAGGGATCGAGTTGCAGGCGCCGTTGAACCTTACCTGGTCCTGCTATCAACGTGAAGATATTGCCTGCGGAACCTGCGACAGTTGTGCTCTTCGCCTACGAGGATTCCAAATGGCAAACACCGATGATCCGATACCCTATGCCTCAAGGCCGATATTGATTTAGCCTGTATTTGCTGCTGCGTTTGGTCGGAAGTAGTAATATTTACTTTCAGGCCAATATCCCATCAAGATTCACGCGGCAATTTCATTCTGGACGAACTTCGATTGTTGTTTTTTGCGCTAAATAATGGTATGTTAGTGGTATTCCAGACAGAACGACCGGGATGACGATCAATCATTTCCGCAGTAAAAAATACCTTGCAGTCCGTAATATTTTCAGTTGATACCGGATGAAATAAAATTTTCTCATAACTTTCAGGTTAGTTCTGTCGCCGAAGGCTATCATTTGACTTCACAAGCTGTTCCATTAGGATTTTCTAATTTTTGGGTATATTGGCATGAGTATTGCACTCAGTAGGTAAAAAACAAGCTAATTAACTAATTCATTCAAAAGGGAAAACATTATGGGTCAACAGCAACTTCTACTTATCATTCTTGGCGTGATTATCGTCGGTATCGCCATTGCGGTCGGTATCACGATGTTCAGTGCTTCAAGCATCCAGGCTAACAAGGATGCTATCGTCAATGATTTGAACAATCTCGCGGCAAATGCCTACCAGTACAGAATTCGTCCTACGACAATGGGCGGTGGTGGAGGCAGCTTCGGTGGATACAAAGTGCCAACAAAATTGACATCCAACGAGAACGGTACCTTTACGCCGACTACTGCGGTCGCTGCAAATTCACAGTCATTTAGCCTCGTGGGAACATCAACTGCCTACGCGGGAAGCACTGTGACGGCTGTATTGGACAGCACTGGCAAGCTTAGCGCGTTCACGTACGCCGGGGACTTCAAGTAAGACAAAGGGTTGGGGGTAAGTCATACGTTGCCAAAGGCTGCGTTCCGCCACGGGCGGGATTCAGTCCTTTGGCAATTTTATTTCTATACTTGCCCCCAAAGACTCAAGAGAAGGATCCCAGAATATCTCAATGCCCTTCGAATTTGGAAATAATTACAGCCTCTGCGGTAATAATTTCCTGACTAATCATCAAATCAGTGGTTTTTTTCGCCAAAGTGTCACTATGGAAGTTGGCACATTGCTTGCAGCATAGTCGAAAAAGAATAGTTTAAGTAAATAATCAACACAACCAACAATCACAACTAGTTAAAGGAGATTCAACATGGGTCAACAGCAACTTTTGCTCATCATTCTGGGCGTGATCATCGTCGGTATCGCCATTGCGGTCGGTATTTCGATGTTCAGCTCATCCAGCGTTCAGGCGAACAAGGATGCGATCGTGAATGATTTGAACAACCTCGCAGCAGATGCGTATCAGTACAGAATTCGTCCTTCGACAATGGGCGGCGGAGCCGGCAGCTACGGCGGATACAAAGTCCCCTCGAAATTGACGTCGAATGAGAATGGTACCTATACGCCGACTACTGGGGTCGCTGCAAATTCACAGTCGTTTAGCCTCGTAGGAACATCAACCTCCTATGCAGGAAGCACTGTCACGGCCGTTCTGGACAGCACGGGCAAGCTTGGCTCGTTCACGTACGCCGGCGATTTCAAGTAATCGTTTGGAGCTAGCGTAATTCAAAGCATTGCCGAAAACGCGGGCGAGGATCAATGCTCCCCAGTTTTTGGCAATGCTCTTTTTTTGTGTGGAATGAATGGAAACTGATAACATAAAGATACTGAAAGCGAAGGAACTATGGGACAACAGCAACTACTTCTAATAATCGTCGGTGTGATCATCGTTGGCATAGCTATCGCTGTTGGGATAACCCTGTTTAATTCAAACGCGGTTTCGTCGAATAAGGATGCTATCCTGAATGATCTCAACAACATGGCTCAGTATGCCTATAGGTATAAGCTGCGTCCTGAACCGCTGGGAGGCGGCGGACGTGTGTATTCCGGCTTCGTCCTTCCGACGACGCTCGCTTCGAGCGAGAACGCAACTTACAATTCGGACGCTGTGCCGACAAAAATTACATTTACTGCCACATCGAAATTCGGGTACGGCACGGTGACCGCGGATCTCGATAGTGAAGGAGTCTTGAGTAACCATACGTATTCCGGAGACTTTACGAATTAAATAGTAGTTTCGTTCGAAACAAGTGTATTCTGAGGATCAGAGTTGAATCTGCAAGAAATGATGCTTTGCTCCTCACAATACACTTGCTTTTTTATCAAGGGCTGCATACATTAGCGTTTGGAAACAGTAACCCGGTTGTCGGATTATTTGTTGAGAGAACAGGAACAGAACAAAATCATTGGAGTGGAACTATGGCTGAATTTCGAATAGAAGGAATATCCTCCGCCGGGAAGGCCGTACAAGGAGTCATTGAGGCTGAAAATGGAAGAGCTGCGAAACAGAAGGCCCAGCAAATGGCATCGCAGCGGAAATTCAAACTGATCAGAATTCTGCCGCGCGCAACGTTCCTTTATAAGGTGCAACGCGGCGCCGAAAAGCCCGTGCTCGGTGAACAAAAGGCGTTCACCAAGGAGGAAGTACAGGACGCGCTGTCGAAAATGGGCTTCCGCGTATTGAGCGTCAAAAGGAAGTTGCTCAATCTTAAGATGAAGCCGCCGATCACGGAGATCGTCACATTCGTGCGCGTAAGCGCCGATCTTATCCGTCAGAAGCTCCCCTACAATGAAATATTGCAACTGATGGTGAATGACATTGAAAACAAGACACTGCGGGACGCGGTACGGGAAATAAACAACGAGTTGAAGCAAGGCAAGGATAGTGAGAAGGTGTTTGTCAAGCAGGAGGCTATCTTCGGGAGATTCACCGCACACATGCT
>DASYTP010000258.1:0-4977 GCA_036002145.1 Bacteroidota bacterium
TGGGCTCGCTTGAAATGGGCGCAGGAGATTATGCGGCGGCAATCGACCACTTCAAGGTTGCCGCTTCCGATGAAGCTTCGGGAGATTCACTCCGCGCACGGGCGTACTTCAACATCGGCAAGTTGAATGCTCTTCAGTCCAGGTTTTCGGAAGCCGTCCAATCATATAAGAAGGTATTCACGCTGTTGCCCGCGAGTCCCACGGGATCCCGGGCCCTGCTGGAAGCGGGGAGATCTGCTCTTGAAGCAGGCATGAAGAAATCGAACAAGGAGGATGCCAACGAGGCGCTTCAATATGCAACCCGGATTTTGTCATCTCCCGTGTCACCCTATTCCGGTGGGGCAATGATCCTCGCCGCGCGCGCGGGCGGTTACCTGAGACGCTATACCGACGCCGCAAGCTACTTCCAGCAGTTCATTGACGAGTACCCCGACGATCCATTCACTCCCGACATGATGTTTCGTCTCGGAAAGCTCTGCAAGGATGATCTGAAAAACTATCGAAAGGCGCTGAGTGTCTACGATCTGATCGTTCAACGATATCCGCAGTCCCCGTTCGCGCTGGATGCCATGCTTGAAATCGGCGAATGCCAGGAAATGACCGGCGACTACGCCGGGGCGCTTTCGACGTACAACGATGTACAAACCTTCTTCTCCGCCCATTCCGCGTATGATACGGTTCGTAATAAGATTGAATTCATACGAAACTTCAAAATCAAGAATACCGATGACGCTCTTGAAAATCTTGCACGCTTGCTGGGTGAAGGATTTACAAAAACATCGAAGGGGAATCTCTCGTTCGCGCTGGGACTGATTTTCTTCAACGATCTAAAAAACTATGTTTCCGCTGAACAGGAATTTGCGAACGCAATCGAGAACGGCGTGGAGGCGGAGCGCCTTCCCGAAGCGTTGTTCCTTCGTGCGCGTGCCAGTCATTTCCAATCGGTTATAGACCCGGGGCTGGTTCCCAAGGCAGTATCGTATTACGAAGTTTTCCTAAACCAATATCCATCAGGCAATCATAGCGAAGAGGCGGCATACTACACCTACCTCCTGAGGAGAGACTCATCCGGCCGGCAGGCTGCGATGCTCAAGGAATTCCTGAGCAAATATCCGACGTCGAAGCATGCTGATGAGCTTGCTCTCCTCCTCGCAAAAACCCTGTGGTCGGCAAACGATTATGCCGGTGCAAACAGCCTGTACAACTCCCTCCGGGTCTCTCCGGAAATCTCATTGCAGTTTTCCGAGGCCATGCTGCAGCGTGGGCTGACATATCTCAAGCTCGGGTTAAACGATTCTGCGCTCTCGAGCTGGCGCCGGGCCATCGCTGTTCCTGTTCCAAACCGGTCAAGTGTTCAGGCGATGTGGGAGCTCGCCGATGTTCATTGGAAGCGAAACGATATTTCTGAGGCAGTCATGCTCTGGAAAGGAATTACCTCTGATTTCCCGTACACGTCATATGCCGAACAGAGCAAACACCGTCTCGGAGAAGGCTATCTTGCGGCGAAAGAATACGACGAAGCCATTTCTCTGTACGAGCGCCGGTTCTCCGCGATGGAGAAGGATCCGGTGCAGGAGATCTCAGACTATTCGGATGCTTTTGGACTGGCGAACGCTTACGAAAGAAAAGGGGAGCTTCAAAAGTCGATCGCCTATTATAATCAGTATCTCTTGAACAATCGCAAAGGGCAATACGCCGGCACCTGTTTCTACAGTCTGGGCAGAATCGCGAAAGCCCGGGGCAATGCAGCACTTCCGGCGTCCTATTTCAAGCAGGCCTCGGCTTCCGGAAGCACCGAAGCGACGGCAAATGACATCCCGGACTTGTTATTCCAGACCGAACAATACGCCGAGGCCGCGAAGCAATACCGCCTGCTCGCCGGGCAAACGGTAGATGCCGACCGGAAGAAGTACTACCAGTCACGCGCCGTGATATCACTGCTGCGGACGGGGAAGCTCTCAGACGCCCAGGCAGTGATCTCCGACTTCGAGAAAACCTTTGGGAAGGACAAGCCGGCGCTTGCCGAATTCGAATACGAAAAAGCGGGCGTGTATTATCGCAAACAGGATTTCACAACCGCGGCCAAGCTCTACGAAAAAGTCGCCGACGACTTTGAGGATACACGCTTCGGCCCATTCGGACAATACTACGCAGGGAAAATACTGGAGGCTACGAACAAGCTCGCCGAAGCTGCAAAAAAATATGAGAGCATTATCAATCACTATCCGGGATCGGAAGTTCTTCCCCGGGTGTTCCTCTCGCTCGGCAACATGCATTTCAACGCGGAGCGGTACGAAGAAGCTATTCGCTACTATCAGCGCGTAACGAACGATCCTTCGGGCGACTCCACGATTCTCCCGTACGCCATGAATAATCTCATCAAGGCGTATGAGTCGACAAAACTCTACGACGACGCAATCAAGATGACCCGCGATTTCATCGAGCGTTTTCCGAACGAGGAGAGCATCCCGGACAAGAAGATCAAACTCGGCACCCTGTACACCCGCGTCGGGTACTACGACCAGGCCGTTCTCCATTTCCAGAATCTCCTGAACGACGCCGGCAGCGACGTCGAAGCGGAGATACGGTATAACATTGGCGAAGCATATTATGATAAAGGCGACTACCAGCAGTCGCTATTGGAATTCCTGAAAGTGCCGTACCTGGTCTCAAAGCAGGGGAAGGTGAACTGGACTGCAACGTCGTTATATATGGCAGGACAGGCCTACGAAAGGATGTCGAAGTTCGATGAGGCGATCGGGATGTATCAGCAGATCATCGACCGTCCCGGTATCGATGCAACATTCAAAGCCGGGGCAAGGAAAGAAATTGACCGTGTTAAAACATTGACCAAGAAAGGATCGCAGTAGCCGTGTTAGAACAGGAGACCGAGCGCATTATTGCCACTGTTTGCCAGCGCACAATTGGTGCCCACCCCACCGTCACCGTAAAGGATCTCATTGCTGCGGACATCCCCTATCCTCTCAAAACGTTTTTTCGTGTAGACGTGGAATCCATGCTCGCAGCCGAGCTTCAGCGTCAACGCAAGTCCTCCCGTTTCAATTATGATCACACGGAGGTGCAAATCCTGCAGCAGCAAATGAATCCCGCGCTTGTCCTGCATTACTCGTTCGATCGTGCTGATTTTCTTCAGCGGCTGGGCGACACGGTGCATCTCGTGATCAACTATCTCATACGCCCTCAATGGACGCTGACGAGCGTTTTGTTCGAGAAAGATGAGGCCATTTCCTCGAATGCATTGAAGGACATGTTAAGGTACTTCGGACCATACGAGTACCTGAAAGGCATCATCATCCGGTACGCCCAGGATAAGAACAAGCTCACTTTTACAAGGCAAGAATTTTCAACGATACTCTGGAAGATCGATGGAGAGTATATCAGGCGAAAAACCGGTGATGAGCTTGCCAGGGTGATGTCGTCGATGTATGACTTCCTCCAGTACCCGAACCCCGCGGCGGGAAAAGCTCTTCCGGTCAAAGCTCTCGTCAGATTTTTTGAAGACAAGGGGCTTTCGCCCGTCATCTCGCGCCTAGAGGGAGAATATGCTCAGAACAAACATGAACTCATGCACCACGAGCTGAGCGTGCTTCTGGAAGACGTTCGACGCGAGGAAGGGCCGTTTGTGGTCGAGCGGCTCGAGCCGCAGGGAGCCCCGGTCGCCTCCGGCCCGCGCGAGGCGTTTGCAGCGCCGGCTCAGCGGCCGCCCGCCGCCACTATCGCGCCTTCGCCCGGGCTCGTGCATGCAGATCTCCTGTCCGCGATCGGCGCGAGCGACAGTCGGAAGTTCATAAGGAAACTGTTCAATGAGGACGAGCTCGCGTTCCAGTCGAAGCTCCGCGCACTCAACCATGTCGCCACATGGCGGGAAGCTTCGAAGGTAATCGACGAAATTTTCATCGATAATGACGTCGATCCTTATTGCTCGGAAGCGGAAAAGTTCATTGAGGTTATTTTTGAGCAGTATCATCCGAATAAGTAATCATGTTCATCGATCAGGCGACGATATCTGTAAAAGCGGGAAAGGGGGGCAACGGTATCGTGAGCTTCCGCAGGGAGAAATTCATTCCCAAGGGGGGTCCCGACGGCGGCAACGGGGGGAAGGGTGGCAGCATTATTCTCCGTGCAGACCGGCAACTGACAACGCTGATGGACTTCCGATATAAACGTGCATACGTTGCCGGCGACGGCAATCATGGGATGGGCAGCAACAAGACCGGACGCTCGGCCGATGATCAGATCATACGCGTACCCGCGGGCACGGTTGTCAAGGATGCCGAGACAGGTGATCCCTGTGCCGATCTCGTTGAAGAAGGTGATGAAATTGTCATCGTGCGGGGAGGCAAGGGGGGGAAGGGGAACTCAGAATTTGCGACGCCCACGGATAGGGCTCCCCGCCGCGCGACGAAGGGAGAAGCAGGTGAAGAAAAAATCATACTGCTGGAGCTGAAACTTCTCGCCGACGTCGGGCTTGTCGGTTTTCCCAACGCGGGCAAATCCACGCTTATCTCCCGCATTTCTGCGGCAAAACCGAAGATTGCAGATTATCCCTTCACGACGCTGATCCCGAATCTCGGGATCGTCCGGTATGGCGAATATAAGAGCTTTGTTGTCGCGGACATGCCGGGGCTCATCGAAGGCGCTCATCTCGGTAAGGGGCTCGGTATCCAGTTCCTTCGTCACATCGAGCGGACGCGGGTCATTGTTTTTCTTATAGAATGCACCGATGAGGATCCGAAAGCACGGCACAAGATACTTTCGAACGAGCTCCAGTCGTTCAATGAGGATATTCTTAAAAAACCGCAAATCGTCGCCATAACAAAAATGGACCTGGCTGATGAGAATTTGAAAAAGGGCGTCAAGAAACTGAAATTCGGAAGAGGAGTGCCGGCGATGCCGATTTCATCAGCGACAGGCGAGGGGCTGAAGGAGTTGATTGATACTATATGGAAACAATTG
>DASYTP010000259.1:0-5335 GCA_036002145.1 Bacteroidota bacterium
GCGGAGTTTACCACCTGCAAGCGCGGCGGTATCGATACGCGACTGGGAATTGAAAAATGTGTCAAAATCAGGAAGAATATCCGGCAGGAACGTGTTCCCCCCGGTGAGATCATGCGTGGGGAGATTCGTTCTCAGTGAGGACGAGTCTCCCAGGATGCACGCGAAACCGGATGTCGTTTCCATATGGCAAGCCTGACAGGTTCCAGAATCGCTTTGTGTTGCATACCAGCTCATAAGCCACTCGCTGTAGGTGCGCTCCAGGGGGGCATACGAGTGCGGCGCCTGCAGCGCAGCATTTTCGGCATAGAAAGGATTGCTCACATCATGACAGACCCCGCAGAGCTCGCTCGTTTTCTGAAAGGAGTCATACTTGATTCCATGCGGAGCACTGACGCTGTCGAACGGCCCTCTCTTTGGCGTAGAATACCGCTGAACGACGTGCATGCCGTTGCCGTAGCCGGGTACCTGGGAATTGAGATGCGGCACCGTTGAATCCGGGTTCAGGGGATCGACGGCCCGGTGGCAGTAGTCACACTGAACCCCGTCGAAATCTGTCCCGGTGAGCGACTGCCCCGTGTAATCTTCGGAGTGACCCGCAAGCCAGCCGTTCGGCGAATGACATCGGATACAAAATTCTCCATGCGCCTGTCCCGTGACGGAGTTATACTTATTGGCAACGGCAAGGGCCGCATAGAATATCGGATCTCGTGCGGAATGAGCCATCATACTCCCCGCCCATTCATCGTAAATTGTAACCGGCTTGCTCACGCTCGTTGAGTGATGACATTGCCGGCAGATTGTTACATCGTCGGCCCCGGCTACTGTGCCTGGCTCGGTCCCGGGGAGAATAACCAGCGTTCTTTTCACTTCGTACATCCCGAATCCCAATAACACCATCGACGATACCAGGACCACAATGAGGTATTTGCGGTGGGAGCGATGAAGTATGCGTTTGAAGGAGTGGAGAGGTGTCATCAGGACAGATCATTCCTAACGCTTTCGATGAAGACCCCGAAGTTTCTTGTAGTCGATTTCCCGCTTCTCGACGAACGCCTGCACTCCCTCGCGTACCTCCGCCGCACCTGTGTGCACGGTGAGCCAATCCCGCAGGTGACCGATCGTCAATGCCCACGAGAGATCACGCCAGAAATTCAATTGCTGCTTTGTGTATCGCGTGCATTCCGGCAGCTTGTTGATCAGTTTTTCCGACATCGCCTCCACGGCCTTGTTTAAACTCTTCCTGGGCACGACGTCATTCAGGAGTCCCCACTCCAATGCTTTCTTCGCCGGAATCGGCTCACAGAGCAACAGGATTTCGCGCGCGCGACGGTCGCCGACGATGAGAGGGAGCCATTGCGTAGCACCCGCCGCAGGAACGCTGCCCCGTGCCACACCAACGTGCCGGATGAAAGTGTCGCTCGCCGCGATGGCGAGGTCGCAGGATATCTGGAGCTCGTTGCCGCCGCCGACGACCATCCCGTTGATGCGGGCTATCGTCGGCTTCCCGATGTTCCGCAACCGCTCGAACGTCTCCGCAAATACTCCCATCCACTTATAGAAATCGGCAGGGCGATCGAGAAAGTCTTTGCTCCATTCCTTCATATCCGCTCCGGTGCAAAACGCCTTCGTTCCTGCGCCGGTGATAATGACGACGGCAACATCATCATCCCATGAAGCGTCTTCAAATGCCTGACTGAGTTCCCTCAGGGTCTGCAGGTTCAACGCGTTGTGAACTTCCGGCCGGTTAATTGTTATGGTTGCCCGCCAGTTTTTCTTTGTGTAGAGCAGGTTTTTGAACCCGAGTGAGGAGGAATTCTTCCCGGAATACTTGGTCATTCTTTCACGTCTCCGAAAAAGAGTATCACAACGTCCGCCGCAAATCCCATCAAATCCTTTCCGGCGGCGCGTCCTTCAGCCGAAGCGTTGGCCGCATTCATGGCATCGATGGAATCATAATACATCTCCGCCATGACGTGGTACTTCGCATCGCCGAGCGGTGCGCCGGTGATCCGGGTAACCTCAAGCCTTCGTAAGCCGGGTGTTTTTCTGATCAGGGGGAGGTGGATATCAAAATAATGTTTATCAAAGCCCGGAACGTCTGGCGGTTTTCGATACAAGGCAACGAGCTTAACCATGGTTTGAACGGTTGGTTTGTGACTGGCACATGAATTAGTGGAATATACCGAGCATTGAATAAAGAAACAAGGCCTCTTATTGGAATTCCATGAGATTTTTGCTAACTTCACAGCGCAGAAAACAGGCAATCACTTCCGAATCATGACTCTCCTCCGAAAGGAACACGCCGCCGCAATCGGTATTGCGAGCATCGCATTGATCATCTACATTTTCACCTTATGCCCGACGGTGAATTTTATCGATAGCGGTGAGCTTGCCACCGACCTCTATACGCTGGGTATTGCCCATCCGACCGGATATCCGCTCTTTACCCTCATCGGACACATCGCTTCTCGTATCCCGCTCGGATTGCGCGTAATCTATCGTTTGAACCTGCTGTCGGGGTTCTTCTGCGCCTCTGCGCTCTACTTTTTTTTTCGTTTCCTGTATTTTTTCGTCACCGAATTTCAGTATTTCAGGCCGAAGGACTCCCGTCGCCCGGAAGGCAGGGGTACAACCGAAACGGCGATCGCGCCGATTGTCTCAGCCGCTGTAGGGACGCTCGTCCTCGGATTCTCCGAAACGTACTGGTTGCAAGCTCTTTCGATAGAAGTCTATTCGCTCCACATTTTTTTTCTCGCCCTCTTACTTTTTCTGTTTACCCGGGGGCTGAGCTTTGATGTCCGTCGAAGCAGGGAGAAGTCGACTGCAGTCGGAAAGAACCGTTATTGGTTCATCTTTGCGTTTGTGCTTGGCTTGTCGTTCTCGAATCATGGAACAACGATCTTGCTTGCGCCTGCATTTCTCTCCGCGTATTTCTACAGTTACGGCCTGACTTCTCGCGTCGCATGGAAGAACGTGCTCGGGCTGGCATTTCCGTTCCTGCTTGGATTCTCTATTGTCCTCTATATGCCACTGAGAGCTTCGATGGATCCGATCATGAACTGGGGCGATCCCGATACTCCGGAAAAATTCCTCTGGCACGTGCGTGGCAGGCAATATACGGTCTGGCTGTTCGAGTCATGGGAAAACGCGAGCAAGCAGCTGAAATATTTTTTCGATACCCTGCCGGGGGAATTTGCATTTTTTCCCCTGGCAGTCGCCGCCGTTGGAGTCTGGAAGTTATTCAGACTCAACAAACCTATGCTCGTGTTCACCCTTTTGCTCTTCGTCGGATGCATCGGCTACTCCATCAATTACGACATTCATGATATCGATTCGTATTTCCTGCTTGCCTATTTCACGATCGCCCTCTGGTGCGCAACAGGCGCGCGCACGCTTCTTGATGCGCTCTCCGCAATCATCCCGGCGCGGTTCGCCGGATCGCTTTTTATTCTCGCGTGTGCCGTCATCCCCATCTACCAGTGGCACGAGGTCGATGGGAGCAGTGCATACCTGGTGGAAGAGTACACGAGGGATATGTTCCGCTCTGTCGGAACGAACGGCATCGTGCTCTCGTATCAGTGGGATTACTTTGTGTCCGCGTCGTATTATCTTCAGCTGGTTGAAAATGAACGGCCCGATATCGTCGTCATCGACAAGGAGTTGCTGAGGAGGAGCTGGTATCTCGATCAGTTGTCGCATCGATATCCCTGGCTTCTCCAACACTCCGCAGCCGAGCTCGAGTCGTACAAGAAGGAGCTCTACAAGTTCGAGCACAATCTTCCGTACAATCCTAACCTTATCGAATACCATTACGCGCAGTTCATCCATGCCGTGATTGAAACGAACGCTCCGGCGAGACCGGTCTACATGACGCAAGAAATCGAAACTAAATACACAACCGGTTACTACCAGGTCCCGTCCGGGCTTGCGTTTCAATTATTCGCCGACACCGCATATCATCGAACGGTGATTCCTGATTTTCACTTTCGCCTTCCGGAAAAGAGAGATAAATATATAGCTGGAGTGGTTTCCATGTATTCGCGGGCATACTATAATAATTGCGTGTACTCTTTGAAATACGGGAAGAAAGAAGAAGCGAAGGTTTACATCGGGAAAGCGCTCGAACTCATCCCCGACTTTGCAGAGGCCAGGGCCCTTAGGGAGCAGATGGAGAAGGAATGAACTTACACCCCCCAGGTAGAAATAATGGCATAAAGATTGTTTGACATTCATCAAAAATATGTTATATTATTAGGCAAATTTATTGCAGATTCTCCCTAATTCGTGAAATACACCGGAAACGAGTGGTTTTCGAAGGTGTAGTTTTCGAGGGAGCAGTCTGTCTTTTTTTTTAATGTAAATCCTGCAAACATTAAAGCAGGGGCATCATCAGCTTTTTACCGGCGTCGCTCCACATTACAGGAGTCCAGATAATTCCGCCTATGTGTGCTGTCCCGATGAATCTTCGCGCTGAAACAACTCAATTTTATAGAGCGGTCCCGATGCCGACGTTTGCTGAAGCAGCTCAGTCCCGATGCCCCCATACGCTGAAGTAGCTCAGTTGGTAGAGCAGCTGACTTGTAATCAGCAGGTCGTCGGTTCAACTCCGACCTTCAGCTCAAAAGGCATCGGGATGATAAATATCTCCGTGAGGATTCATCAAAACAGCAAAGGCTGATGGGGTGAGCCTCAGAAATTTGAGGGCAGGTAGCAAAGTGGCCAACTGCATCAGACTGTAAATCTGACGGCTTATGCCTTCGGAGGTTCGAATCCCCCCCTGCCCACAGAGTTGATGCGAGTGCGGGAGTAATTCAGATAACGGGGTCATCCCGGCTCCGGCGGGATTGGTCGCGGATCCGACAAAAAGGAAAGGGATATCATGAGATGCGGGAGTAACTCAGTTGGTAGAGTCACAGCCTTCCAAGCTGTTGGTCGCGGGTCCGAGTCCCGTCTCCCGCTCAAGAGTGCTTGCGTAGCTCAGTTGGTAGAGCACATCCTTGGTAAGGATGAGGTCATCGGTTCAATCCCGATCGCAAGCTCAACAACACTTAAGACAGAGCATCCTTAATAGCAGGGAAAAATGAGTCATGCGAGAAATTATTACCCTTGAATGCGGAGAGTGTAAACGTCGGAATTACACGACGAAAAAAAATAGAAAAAAACAGTCAGGCCGAGTTGAGTACAAGAAGTACTGCGCATGGTGCAACAAACACACACAGCACAAGGAAACGAAATAAGGTTTCATCTACGTCAGTAGCTCAATTGGCTAGAGCAGCGGTCTCCAAAACCGCAGGTTGGGGGTTCGAGTCCCTCTTGGCCTGCCAGCGTAGGAATC
>DASYTP010000260.1:0-7520 GCA_036002145.1 Bacteroidota bacterium
TACCCACGGGCGCAGGACATTGCCTCGTGGTTCCTTCCTCACGATATCCCGATCCTTATCGGTGGATTCCATGTTAGCGGAATGCTCGGGATGATCGGACTCACGGCGGATCTCAGGGCGGCGATGTCGAAGGGCATTATACTCGTTGCCGGCGAAGTCGAGAATGGAAGGTTGGCAAATATCGTTGAGGATGTTCTTCGCGGAAGGGCAGAACCGTTGTACAACTTCCTTAACCCGACGCCGGATCTCGGTGATACCCCGATTCCTCGTCTCACAAAAGCGGATTTCGAGAGCTTCGCATCGCCTTACAGCACGATGGATACTGGACGGGGATGTGTCTTCACCTGCGATTTCTGCACCATCATAAACGTTCAGGGCCGGACGATGCGGTGCCGCAAGCCTGAGCAGGTCATCGATTTTGTCCGCCTGAGTCACCGGGACGCGGGGGTCTTGCATTGCTTTTTCACGGATGACAACCTGGCGCGCAACCCGCGCTGGCGGGAGCTCTTCGCGGGCCTCATCCGGCTGCGGGAGGAAGAGAACATTCCTTTCACCTTCATGATGCAGAGTGATCTTGCGGCTCGAAAGATTCCCGGCGGGGATTTCTTCGTCCTGGCGGCGCGGGCGGGCTGCAACCAGGTGTTCTTCGGGGTTGAGAGTGTCAACCGCCAGAACCTGCGCTCACAGGAAAAATTCCAGAACCAGGTCTCTGAATACAAAGACCTCGTGGCGCATTGCCATTCGCTCGGTATTGCGTGTCAGGCGGGATATATTCTCGGGCTGCCGTTCGACACGCCGGCGAGCATCGAGGAGGATATCGGGGAACTTCAACGGATGGGGTTTGATTCTGCTTCGTTCTACATCCTGTCGCCTCTGCCGGGTTCGAAGGATCACCAGCGCTGGTGGAAGGAGTCGCGCTGGATGGACAAGGATTTCAACACCTACGATTCGGCGCACGTCGCCGTCGCGCCCGATCGCATGACGAAGGACGAGCTCATGCAGGCCTACCGCGATGCCTGGGAACGATTCTACTCCACTGAGTATATGGTTGAAGTTCTCAAGGGGTGGCGGCATGACTGGAAGCAGTACTGGGACAAACTTTTCTTTTTCGCCTGGTATCTCTACGCGTCGCGTATCGAACGTTTGCACCCGATGAACTGCGGCTTCTGGACGGTGCGGCGCCGCGGCGATCGAAGATCCGGTTACGCGCGCGAGCCGCTCGTGGAATTCTGGAGTGCCCGGCTCGCTACGGTTCTCTCGAGGATCCGCGAAATCGTGAAGCTTTTCTTCCAATTCGAAGAGGTGTGGCTCCGCAGCCGCCCGAAAACCAAAATGGAGGAAGCTCTCCAGGATCTCGTCGCAAAGACGAAGCAGGGAATCCTCGATTCTACGACGCGGGTCGTTGATTGGCGTGAACTGAAGGTGAAAGAGCTTGTAGCGCTGTACGAGAAACTCCACGACGAGATGCCGGAGGTTAAAGTACCTTCAAAGCTAAACCTGTGGCTCAGAAAGCGTAACCCCTTCGCCGCTTCGTATACCAGGGCGCATGCACAGCAAATCTGGCGCCGGTGGTATCGTCACGTCTGGAATCCGCTGAAATGGGTTGAGGTGTGGCTCTTCGAGTGGTTTAACGGTCTACGATTCCTGACCTACTTCCTCGCCCTGGGCAGATAGGCCGGATCTCCCACTCCAAGCCAGACCTCCCAGTTCTTACCGCGAATTTGCCGGGCAAGAAGTCGGAGGTCTAACTGCGACACGCAGTCCATCCTCGCCGGGAGGATTACGAATTCAGGAACCGATGTAGCCCCTGGTCCTTGCGTTGTTAATGCACGCCTGACGGGAGAAGAATCCGTCTGCGGAGACTGCAACGACTTTGTTCGATTCAAACTTTCGCCATTGCCACATCTCAAATCTGTCTTTGTAGAACTCCCAGCGTTCGGAAGTCAGGTTCATGGAGTGACCTCAACCGTTTGTGGATCGGTCGGAGGGAGAATTACGGGAGCAGGGACCGGGGTGCGCGGTCGTGCCTCGTTGACAGTGAGCGATTTCCCCTTAAGATCCGTTGCGTGGAGAGCTTTTATCGCTGCTTCCGCTTCAAGGGGCACAGGCATTTGCAGAAATCCAAACCCGGCTGACATTTTATTGTGGCGGTCGCGCACGATGTTGACAAACGATACTTCACCGAACGCGCGGAATGCCTTGCGAAGGTCATCCTCGGTTACATCTAGTGACAGGTTACCGGCAAAAATATTCATTTCTCTCTCTTTCTCATATGGTAGTGGGTGATCATGAAGACGGCGATGCGCGGGGCATCCCGCCGCTTCTCGATGGTGATGTGTTGTGCAGAGATCAGCGTGAACCAGATTCCTGCCGATTTGAACCCTTGCGCCAGCGAAGTTTCCCGTTCTTCCACCGGTTCATAAGAACATTGCGAACAAGAGTCTTCCACTGCGGCGTCCTGCACCGGGGAGATCGTGGTTGGAGGTCTTCTTCCTTCAGATCTCCGTATTGTTCGACGATGGCATAAATATCTTTCGAGGAAACCCATCGCTTGCGCGGCATGTGTCCCTGGAGAATACTCCAAACTGTGGTTTCGGCAATCATTGGAACTCCTTTCTCGTGATATGCCACAACTCTGTTCCCGGATGCTGCCCGGCTCCGGATGCGACTCCAGGAGTCTGGTAGAGATACGAGTTGTTGGTTAACCTCTGCAACTTATGTTCTGCAACGGAACGTCGGGGAATCCGTCCGTTGGAAATTATGGCTTCTCTTCAGAGGCGCACCCGCCCTGCGGATCTGCCTGACCGGCTTGGTCAATTGAGCGACTTTCCTGACCAGCGGAGTTGCTATGCGCCTTCTGCTTCGGTAACCGTTTCAGCCATGCCAGGTAGACTTCGCCTGCGCTCTCGTTCTGTCTGCTTCCTCGCGGATGTTTCATTACGGAATCCTTTCTCTCCATACAATCCTCCCTGTTCTTTTCGTTTGGTACGCCGGTTCGCTGAGGAATGGCGATGGGCCATCTTCCTCGGTCTTGCATGATGAGCTACGATGGCGGGATGGCGTTTCGTGGGTAAATGGAGAAGCAGCGCGCGACAGATGAATCGAGGCAGGCAGACAACGAGCGCTGTTTTTCGAAACGGCCCTTGCGAGCCTGAATACTCCCTCGCTGGAATGCGAGAAGGCGCAAGGGGACCAATAATCACCTTCTTAAAGATAACTCTAATTTACGCCAATAGCAATTAACCCGATTTGCTTGCTATTTAATGTAATTTGCATTACCTTGAAACGTCAATAAGTAACGCGCACTGAGCGGACAGGATCGTTTTTCGTCATAAGGACCCTTCTAGAAGATCACCGAAGTCGCCGTATGGCTGCCACTCTCCCAAGCGCAATTCATGATTTTCTTACTATCACATCAAGGAGTCAGCATGAGACTTTACGTAGGTAACTTGTCGAGAGACGTTTCAAAAGAGGACCTGGAGGAAGCGTTCAAGGCATATGGTGCCGTGGATGAAGTGACGATTGTGAAGGATCGGTCGAACGACGTATCTAAGGGGTTTGGCTTCGTTGAAATGCCGAACAAGGCGGAAGCCGAAGCGGCAATCGAAGGCCTGAAGAGCAAGGAGTTCAAGGGTCGTTCCATGGATGTGAGTGAGGCCCGTCCCCGTACGGATCGCCCGCAGCGTGGTGGATTTGGCGGAGGCGGAGGACGCAGAGGTGGAGGCGGCAACAGGCGTTCCTGGTAGCCGGCAAGCTCATTGAAAAACAAAATCCCGTTTCCTCCCGCAGTGCGGGGAGAGAACGGGATTGTTTGGTTAACGATCCTTGCTACGGACGGTCCACTTAGACAACAGAGACGTTCGTAGCCTGCAGCCCTTTAGGACCGCGCTCGACTTCGAATTCCACCTGATCGCCTTCGTTCAGGTTCTTATACCCGCCGCCGGTGATCGCTTTGAAGTGAACGAAAACATCTTCGCCGCCATTGCGTGAAATGAAACCGAATCCTTTGGCTCCGTTGAACCATTTGACTGTTCCTTTTTCCATGGAACATATCCTTTCATGTAAATTAATTGTTTCCCGACTTACCGTCGGGCAAGGTGTACGCCGTACTTATTGACTCTCAAACCACTCAGGAGCGTAAAAGCAATTGCTCGCGAGTTCTTTCTGTATGATGGCGTTTCGACCTTGGGATGTTCGTACGGTGCATCAGCAGGATTCTAAAAGTGCGCTCTCTCTGCATATGCAGGAGAGTCTCTTGTCGGAGAATACGCGGAGTACTGTTATTTGACGAATGCAATATAGGAATATTCCGTGCCAATTGCAAGGACTATCGCAGAATATTTTTTCAATTTTGAATTGGTGAGAAGAAATTAATTGAAGTTAATATCGCGCAACGCACTTGACTTTGTAAACAAATCCTTTTATATTACCCTCAGTTGCTTAAGAGGAAGCACCTCTTCTCGTCGTGTTAAGTGCCATAGTCCACTACTCTCACATCAGCAGAGTTCATTTATCCCCGATGCACCAGACGCTTCTACTATCGTAGGTGTCTTACATTGCGATTGACTCAAACACACAATTCTCCACGTAATTGGTTCCTACTATCCATTTCATGAGGTGATTTTGCTATGCCAATGGACATTGCAGAGCTGAAATCAAAAAAGATCTCGGAGTTGACGAAGATTGCCAAAGAGATGAATATTACCGGCTATACCGACTTGCGGAAGCAGGATTTAATATTCAAGATCCTCGAGGCGCAGACCGAAAAAGATGGCCTGACATTCAGTAAAGGTGTTCTCGAAGTGCTCCCCGATGGTTACGGCTTCCTGCGCTCGGTCGATTATAACTACCTTCCCTCTCCCGACGATATTTACGTTTCGCCCTCTCAAATAAAGAAATTTATGCTCCGAACGGGAGACACCGTCAGCGGGCAGGTCCGACCCCCGAAAGAAGGGGAGAGATTCTTTGCATTGTTGAGGGTGGAGGCCGTCAATGACGAGAATCCGGACGCCGTCCGGGAGCGCGTTCTTTTTGACAACCTTACCCCCCTGTATCCGAACGCGCGCCTGAATCTTGAAACTGCCCCGGGAGAATATGCCATGCGCATCATGGACCTCCTGACGCCCCTCGGCAAGGGTCAACGCGGCATGATCGTCTCACCTCCCAAGGCAGGCAAGACCATCCTCCTGCAGAAGATCGCCAACAGCATCCTGCGTAATCATCCCGAAGTCTTTCTGATTGTGCTGCTGATCGACGAACGTCCGGAAGAAGTCACGGACATGGAACGATCGGTGAATGCCGAGGTCGTGAGCTCGACATTCGATGAACCCCCGGAGCGCCACGTCCAGGTGGCCGACATGGTACAGGAAAAGTCGAAGAGGCTCGTCGAAGCCAGAAAGGATGTCGTGATCCTTCTCGACAGTATTACGCGTCTCGCCCGCGCGCACAACACTGTCGTCCCGCACAGTGGCAAGATTCTATCCGGCGGCGTGGATGCCAATGCGCTGCACCGCCCGAAACGCTTCTTCGGTGCGGCTCGTAACGTCGAAGAAGGAGGCAGCCTTACGATAATTGCAACCGCCCTGGTCGAGACGGGGAGCAGGATGGACGAAGTGATTTTTGAGGAGTTCAAAGGCACCGGAAACATGGAGATAATCCTCGACCGGAAACTGTCCGATAAACGCATTTTCCCCGCCATTGATGTCAATCGTTCGGGTACACGCAAGGAGGAGCTGCTTCTTGACGCTGAAGAGCTAAATCGGGTCTGGATCCTGCGCAAGTTCCTCAGCGACTTCTCGACGGTTGAGGCCATGGAGTTTGTTATCGAGAAGATGCGCGGCACAAAAACCAACAAAGAATTCCTCAAATCGATGAACAGCTAAAATTTCCGGGAGATTGCTCGAATTTCTTGCCTTTTTTGGGAATTGCTTGACTTTCATTCTCTGAAGTCTTAAATTCCTATACTTGTCGATTATCCCATTTGCTCCATTATGAAAAAGCTGAGGTTAAGTCTCTCCACATCTCTGATTTCTGCCCTCTTCGGCGCAGTAGCTTTTTCACAAATTCTTCCCGTTTCCGGAGACAGGGCAAATTCGTATGGCGTGGGGGTGAGTTTCGGCGGGGCCGTCCCGCAAACCGACATCAACGAACACAAAGTGTTTCCCACCGGCCGCGCCTTTTTTAGATATTATCCGGCCGCTCAGGCGGCGATTGAATTGGGGATCGGACTGGGCACTCTCGAGGGAGACAAGGATTCTCGTTTTTTTTCTTCCATCATTTACCCCATCGACATGCGCCTCCTCCTCACTCCTGTGTCGGAGGGAAAATTTGAACCCTATGCATTCGGCGGCATGGGGTTAATGTACTTTAATCCTGTCGACCAGACGGATAAAGAGCTTCCCCGCAACGCCAACAAGGAATACAACCGGATAGTGGGGTATTTCCCCATCGGGGCCGGGGGGCAATACTATGTTTCCGAGGGAACCTCGGTCGGCCTTTCCGGGGCGTACAACCTTCCTCTCACAGATAATCTCGACGACATAAAAATCGGCGGGAATGATTCGTATTGGAGCATTTCCCTAAACGTGTTCGCTTTTGTTCGGGGTGGGAACAACGACCTCGATGGGGACGGCTTGCTAAACGATGAAGAGAAGCGGATCGGAACAAACCCGCTCAATCCCGACACTGACGGCGATGGTTTGAAAGACGGTGAGGAAGTTCACACCTATAAGACGGATCCCCTGAACCCGGATACCGACGCGGACCGGCTGAAGGACGGTGAAGAAGTTCGTGTCTACCATACCAATCCACTCAATAAAGACACCGACGGAGATGCTCTCGGCGATGGGGACGAGGTCCTCACCTATCATACGGACCCTCTCAAGCCCGACACTGACGGAGATACCCTGACCGACGGCGACGAAGTCTTGAAGTATCGCACGGATCCTCTCAAAATCGATACGGATGAAGACACCCTGGGTGATGGGGACGAAGTCCTTAAGCATCACACAGACCCGCTGAAAAAAGACACCGATGGAGACGGTCTGGCGGATAACGAGGAACTCCTCAAACATAAGACAAATCCTCTGGAATTAGATACGGACAAGGGTGGAGTCGATGACGGCAAAGAGGTTCAGCTTGCTCTCAACCCGCTCGATCCTTCGGATGATGTTCCAATTATCAAGGTCGGCGAGAGGATTATTCTTGAAGGAGTCAATTTCGAAACTGCGAAAACTACCCTCTTGCCTCAGGCAAAGACAATCCTCGACCAAGTGGCAGCCAGCCTCCTTGCATCTCCCGCGGCAGAGGTGGCGATTCACGGCCATACGGATAACGTCGGAGGGGCGAAATACAATATGAAACTTTCGAACGGCAGGGCAGAATCCGTGAAATCGTATCTTGTTTCGAAAGGTATTCCCGCCTCGCGTGTAACGACGAAAGGGTTCGGATTCACGAAACCGGTGGCCGACAATTCTAACCCGCAGGGCAGAGCGAAGAATAGACGAATTGAATTTGTCCGG
>DASYTP010000261.1:0-3977 GCA_036002145.1 Bacteroidota bacterium
ACTGGAATTGCTGTATACGTCCTGTTCATAATCGGTGCGAGCTGTTCCAGTTTTTCCAGAAGTGTTATCAGCTTTGAGGGCTTGAGCGATTGGTAGCCGTCGGAGAGCGCCATCGCGGGATCCTGGTGAACTTCGATGATGAGCCCGTCTGCGCCTGCGGCGATGGCCGCGAGCGACATCGCGGCTACCCCGTCCCACACGCCGATACCATGGCTCGGGTCGACGATGATCGGGAGATGGGAGAGCTTCTTGATGATGGGGATTGCGTTCAAGTCCAGCGTGTTTCGCGTCGCCGGCTCGAACGTGCGAATGCCGCGCTCACAGAGTATCACGTTGTAATTGCCTCCGCTCAGGATGTATTCGGCGGCCATCAGGAATTCTTCGATGGTCGCCGACAGGCCCCGTTTCAGCAGCACCGGCGTCTGCAGCGCTCCGACCGCTTCGAGGAGCGAATAGTTTTGCATATTTCGCGCTCCAATCTGCAGGACGTCGGCGTACTCAGCGACCAGCGGCAGCGTATCCGTGTCTTTCACCTCGGTGACGATTCGCAGTCCGGTTGCATCCCGCGCCTCTTTCAGGTAACGTAGCGCTTCTTCCTTATATCCCTGAAAGGAATAGGGTGAAGTTCGCGGTTTGTATGCGCCTCCCCGCAGAAACTTCACTCCGGCCTGTTTCAATGTAAATGCAATATCCATGATTTGCTGGCGGCTCTCGACCGAACAAGGGCCCGCGATGATCGTCAGCTCCTTGCCTCCGATCGGCTCACCATTTATCCGGATGCTGCTGTTTTCAGGTTTTACATCTCTGCTGACGAGCTTGTAAGGTTTTGTAACGGGAATTGCGTCCAGTACGCCGGGGAAATTTAGGAAGAGTTCCGGATCGAGTTTACCCCTGTTGCCCGTGATGCCGATGGCCAACCGCTGTTCGCCCGGGATCTCGTGCGGCGCGAAGCCAAGAGCCTTGATTTTTTGTTTAACGCGCTCAACATCCGATTTGTTGGCGTCCAATTTCATGACAATGAGCATATCGATCTCCGTCTATCGCATTACTTCAATTGATCGAATAACAGTTTCACATCGCTGGGATTTTTCTTGCCCGGAGTGATTTCTATTCCGCTGTTCACATCAACTCCGTACGGCTGCACCCGTTCGATCGCGTCGGAGATGTTCTCCGGACTGAGTCCGCCCGACAGGATGATCCGATTGTATCTCTTCATTTCGATCGCGACCGAAAAATCAGCGAGCTTTCCGGAGCCGCCATACTCCTTGTCCGAAGAACCGTCGAGCATGACTGCGGAAACCTTGTAGTCTTTGATTTGCCCGACGTCCTTCACGTCACGGATGCGGAACGCTTTCCAGGTGGGAACCGTAAACCCATCGCATTCATCAGGAGATTCATCTCCGCTCAACTGGATACCCCGGATGTGAGTCTGCCTGATAATCCCTTCGATGGTCTCGCGTTTCTCGTTGACGAACACACCGATCGGCGTCACTGAAGACGGAAGAAGCTTGATGATGCCGGCAGCTTTGGATGGGTCGATGCGGCGTGGGCTCTTCTCGTAAAAGATGAAGCCGAGAGCATTCACACCCGCGTGAGCGCAAATGAGTGCGTCCTCCAGATTTGTTGTGCCGCAGATCTTAACTATCGGTCTCATTCCTCAAGCCTTTCAAAAGTTCATTAAGGGCTTTGCCGGGAAATTCAAATCTCATCAGGTACTCCCCGATGAGCGCCGCCCGTACCCCCGCTCTTTGCAGCCGCTGCAGATGGACGACAGATTGAATCCCGCTCTCACTCACGAGGGTCATGTCGGGAGGAAGAAGCTGGGCCAGGCTGATCGTCCGGTTTAAATCGACGGTAAACGTTCGAAGATCACGGTTATTGACACCAATGAGCTTCATCGTGTCAAGGTCCAATCTATCAATTTCTTTCGCTTCGTACAACTCGACAAGGCATTCGAGGCCGAGCTCTTTGGCCGACGCGAAGAGGTCGGCAAGCCGGGAACGCTCGAGAATTGTCGCAATCAGAAGCACCGCGTCGGCGCCATACGCTTTGGCCTCAAAGACCTGATAATCATCGATGATGAACTCCTTCATGAGGAGGGGGCCATCTTTTGTGGCCGAGCGGACAGCATGCAAATCAGCCAACGATCCGCAGAAAAATCGCTCGTCGGTCAGCACCGAGATGGCGGACGCGCCGTTCAGCAGGTACTCTTGCGCCACCTTAGCGGGGTCGATTCCCGCCGCGAATGTACCGGCGGAAGGAGACGAGCGCTTGATTTCTGCGATCACGCCGAAGGTCTCGGCGGTGAGCAGCGCATCTCTCATCGGAATCGTCGTTCTTGAAAAATATTCCATTTCTGAGAGCGAAGAAACTCTCGTATCGCGTCTGCGCCTGGAGACCTCTGCTGTCTTGTGCTCGACGATTGTATCGAGAAAATTCATGACTGACTGAAGTCCCTCAATTGCTGAAGTTTACGGAGCGCATTTCCCGAATCGATCGATTCCGTTGTAATCTGTACTGCCTCCTGGATGACCCGCACTTTCGGCGTTGCCATAAGCGCAAGGGCCGCATTTGCAATGACGATGTCCCGATGCGGCTGCTTCTTCCCCTCCAGGACGTCCATCGCTATCCGGGCATTCGTTTCGGGTGTCCCACCCAAGATTGAGGATTTCTTCACCAGCGAAAGGCCGAATGCCTTTGGTTCAATGTTGTACTTTCCGTTGAAGAGCTGTGAATTCACATCATACACCGTCGTCGGCGCTTCGAGAGAAACTTCGTCGAGTCCGTCGTGTGAATGGACTACCAGTACTTTCAGCACATCGAGATTTGAAAATACTTCCGCCATTTTTTGTGCAGTCTCCTGATCGAATGCTCCGACAAGTTGTCGCTTTACGCTGGCAGGATTCGTCATCGGCCCCAGGATATTGAAGCATGTTTTTATTCCGAGCTCCGCACGTGGTTTCGCAGCGTACTTCATCGCCGGATGGAACAAGGGTGCGAACAGGAATCCGATACCGACCTTATTGATGCACGCCCCGGCTTTTTCGGGCGGGAGCTCGATATTTACACCGAGTGCCTTCAAAACGTCCGCGCTTCCGCAGGAGCTTGATATCGAGCGATTGCCATGCTTTGCTACCGTAATTCCGGACCCGGCCACAACAAACGAAGCAACAGTCGATATATTGAATGTTCCCCCGTTGTCACCCCCCGTCCCGCACATATCAATCGCATCCGGGTCGTCGAGCTTGATTTTCACCGATTTTTCCCGCATCACTTCGACGAAGCCGAGAATTTCATCGATCTGCTCACCCTTCATTTTCAGGGCTGTGAGGAAGGCGGCGATTTGCGCCTCCGTAGCCTGTCCCTCCATTATGCAGCGCATTGCTTCCGCGGCTTCGGTGCGAGTCAGGTTCTGCCGCTCCACAAGTTTTTGGATGAATTGCCTCACGCGGATCCCTTCAAACTCTTGATCCAATTCGAAATCAGGGTCGGACCTTCCCTGGTCAGGATCGATTCAGGATGAAATTGAATCCCATCGATCGGGTATTCCCGGTGTTTGACTCCCATGATAATGTTATCTTCGGTCGATGCCGTCACAACAAGTTCGGTCGGAAATGCCTCCCCTGCGATCACCAACGAATGATATCGCGTTGCCTCGAATGGACTCGTCATGTCGCAAAAGATGGGATCATGCTGGTGATAGATTCTCGAAATCTTCCCGTGCATCTGTGTGGGAGCATGAGAGATTCGTGCTCCGAACGCATAGCCTATTGCCTGGTGACCAAGGCAGACGCCAAGAATGGGGATCTGAGTTCCAAGACCACGAATCAAATCGACACAAATACCTGCATTTTCAGGTCTTCCTGGTCCGGGAGAAATGACAATCCCTCGAGGATTCAAAGCCCGAATGTCATCGACGCTCGCCTTATCGTTCCTGAGGACATGCAAATCGTTCGAGTAACTCCCGAGCAGCTGAA
>DASYTP010000262.1:0-10029 GCA_036002145.1 Bacteroidota bacterium
GGCAGTGGTGTTGCGCCACACTTCTCATTAACTCCTTCATTCGTTTCATTCGGCAATGTTCATCCAGACTCTATGAAGTACGACAGTGTCCTGGTCAGGAATGGAGGCTCGTCGTCCTTGCTGATCGACTCGGTAATATCCACAGATGGCGAATTGATTGTCGTTCCGGCGAGTGCGGCAGTTGCACCGGCCGACAGCCAGAGATTTTATTTGACGTTCCATCCGGTGAGTCAGTACGAATCCCGGGTCGATACAATCCTGTTCCTCCATAATGCAGCCGGCTCTCCCGGTTTGGTTGTCTGTACTGCCAGAAACGAACTAACATTAGTCAGCCCGGTCCAGGCCGACTGGAACCTGATTTCCGTACCGCTGACAGTTACCGATAGCAGCAAGACAGTTCTTTTTCCAACAGCCATCTCCAACGCATTTGCATGGGAAGACTCATACGCCGTAAAGCCTAAACTCTCCAATGGTTTGGGATACTGGCTGAAATTTGCCGGTGCTGAGACCATTTCCGTTTCCGGTTTGGCCCGCAACATCGATACCTTTGCGGTAGTCGCAGGGTGGAACCTCATCGGTTCAATAAGCACTCCAGTTCAAGTTGGCACGATCATCTCTGATCCCGGTGGGATGGTGACTTCGAAGTTTTTCGGCTACGGGGATGGTTATCATTCCGACAGCACTATCGATCCGGGAAACGGACATTGGGTCAAGGTGAGTCAGTCCGGTCGGTTATTCCTCTCATCCACAGCGACGGGAAGCCCGTTGAACCGCATCAGGATTCTTCCAACGGGAGAACTGCCGCCGGCGCCGCCGGAAGGGGGCGGAATTCTGTCCTCGAACATCACGCCGGACGCTTTTACGCTGGCGCAGAACTTCCCAAATCCTTTTAACCCGAGAACGGATTTCGGATTTTCGGTTCCACACCCGGCGTATCGAGATCTCGTCGTGAAGGAAGGGGAGATCGTGGATGCCGGCTTCGTTACTCTAAAGGTTTTCGACGTGCTTGGACGGGAAGTGGCGACGATTGTGAATGAAAATCTCCCCCCCGGTTCATATAGGAGAACGTGGGATGCAACCGGATTTTCTTCGGGGATGTATTTTTATGAGTTGAAAGCAGGGCGTTTTCGAGACGTGAAGAAGCTGATATTCTTGCGATGAGGCGAGTCGTATGACCAGGAATCTCTAGTGTGCTGTCTCAGAAATAATTTTACTAAGTCCTAAGGCCGCTCCTACGGAGCTTTGCATATTTTGGGTTATTTTCATTACTACCAACAGGTCGTCCCTCCGGGACTTAATCAACCTATTTCCGAGACGCGACACTAGTTCTTTTGTTCCCCGGGAGGGGGCGCCCCAATTCAACGGTTATTTGCGGTTTCTGCATCACATCTTGGAAGCGATGACTCTGCTTCTACTCTTTTTCCTCATTGACTCTCAACCGTTTTCGGTCTATATTTTGCAGTCGGGTGGCTCTCACCCCGGGTGAGCTATGACCATCCCGATCGTTCATGGCAAGAATTGATGGATGAGGCAACTACTGTTCGGTTCTCTTAGAAATCTTTGGCTCGGGAGATTAACGCAGAGTCTCCTGGTACTTTTCACAGCGCATTCGGCGGCGGATTCCCAATTCGATTCGTTCAACGATGCATGGCGCTGGGTCCATTTTACGACCGAGTCGGGCCTTCCTTCCAATCATCTTACCAATGTTGTCGAGACGAAGGATGGGACAACCTGGGCCGCGACAAGCCTTGGCCTGGCATACTACGACGGTTTTCGCTGGAACCGCATCGCCGACACATCGCGTCTTCTTCAATCTGCGCCATCATGGGTTACCCCGGATGCGGACAATTCAATCCTCGCGATCTTCAATGGCCAGCTCTTCAGGTGTACGAGGAGTCATGTCGAGCACATCCCGTTTACCTATCACGGAAAAGTTCTCTCGATCGTTCAGATTGCTCCTGCCCGTGACTCAAGCTATCTGATCAGAGCGGATGTGCTCTACCGATATAAGGGAGACAGCCTGGTCTCGATGGCTGTCCCATTCAGTTACGATCTAACATCCAGCGAAGATTTCTTTCTCTCACGTGCGGGGTCTGTCTGGATGAATACCCGGCAAGGAGTATTTCGATGGGACTCCGGGAATTGGGTGACGATAATTGCGGCCGGCAAAAATTCGTATCAGATTGCCTCGCTGATTGAGAATGCGGACGGCACGGCGTTCATTTCAATCACCCATCCGTTCGAATCGAGAGGATTGTGGGAATGGAATCAGTCGCTCTCATCCTGCATCAGAACAGAAGAGGGGCAGGACGTCATCCGTGCCATGGATTCTGCACCGGACGGATTGACACTCGCCATTTACCAATCGGGAATCAGGATACGAAGCGGGTCTGTGTGGAATACTGTCAATAATGTTCCGGCCCCTCTGCAGGACGTCCGTTTTGTGAAGTTTAGATCGAGCGGCGATCTTTGGGTTGCAAATGAGGGAGGGCTGTTCCTCTACAAACGATCCTCACGGAGGTGGCAATACTGGAAACACTTTTCTCCCGATCTCAAGAACACTATTCACGACATTCTGCGGACAAGCGACGGCTCAGTGTGGCTGGGTACCGCCAGCGGAGTGGAAATCCACAAATATGACGGCACGATCGTGGAAATCGAACGCATTCTGGGAAAGCAAATACATCTCGTTACGGGGTTGTGTGAGGATGACGATGGCAATGTGTGGATTTCAAGCGGGGGATCGTTCAGCGGTGCATACCGGTGGGATGGCGTCGCATGGAAGCACTTTGGGAAAGATGAAGGATTGGACGCACCGTTCATTCACAGGATACGGAAAGATCGGGAAGGCCGGTTGTGGTTTCTGGGACTCGGCGCAACCTATTATGGACCACAACCAGGCGCGTTCGCCTATGATAAGGGAAAATTTACAGCGTGGGACACGACCAGCGGACTTCTCAACGGCCGCGTTTATTCGTTCGGACAATCAACCGATGGGGCCCTCTGGTTTGGGACGCTTGGAGGACTGAGTCGATGGAGAGACTCCATCTGGACCCACTGGAGTCGGGCAGAGTATCCGGAGATCGGGCCGATATTCGCCCTGGATATCGATAAGCATGGGCGGGTCTGGTTCGCGGATCGGAACACGGGAGTATGGTACATTGAAAATGACGATCGACCGCACAATATTGCCACATCCTACGGACTTGTGGATAATAGAACCTGGGACCTTAAGTTTGATAACGAAGGCGTTTTGTGGATGACGACATACGGCGGTGTGGCAATATACCGGGATGGTTGCTGGTCTGCAATCGGCAGGGCATCGGGACTCAACAATCTCAAGCTCTGGCCGATCCTCCTTGAGGGAAGTGCCGTCTATATCGGCACAGAAGGGAACGGAGTCGACATACTCAATCTCGACGAGTCACACAATCCGCCTCCTCAGCTCGACGTCGATAAAGCCATCCTTGATGGTGAGAATGCGCTCCTGAGATGGAAAGCACACGCATACTGGGGACAGGTTCCATCACTCGACATTGAGACCAGATACCGCGTGGATCAAGGGTCATGGTCGCCGTGGTCGAAGGAGCGGGAAGTCAGGTTCACTGAAATGGCGTTTGGAAATCATCTCTTCCAGCTCCAGGCGAAAAGTTTGTTCGGGAAATATGATTCGACGGAGAGGAGCGTCGCGTTCAGCATCCCACCGCCCGTATATCTGCGGCCGGCGTTTGCGGTTCCGATCTCGTTGATGTGTCTCGCAGTGCTGTCTCTGGGCATAGTGCTCGTCGTGAGAAAACGTCAACACTCACGCGCGATGCGCATCAGTGAAGCGAAATTCCGGCGGCTCACCGAGGCAACATTTGAAGGGATTGTGATTCACAACAGTGGGATTATCCTCGATGTCAACCCGAGTGTCACGACGATGTTTGGCTACAGGCATTCAGAACTTATTGGAAAGAACATCGTCGCATTCGTGGCGCCCGGGTCGAAGGAATTGGTGGAAGAGCGGATTTATTCGATGTCGGAAGTTGCCTATGAAGCGATCGGAATACGGAAGGACGGCACGCGAATTGTCGTCGAAATCATCGGCAAGCCGCTGCCATTTAACGGAAGGAAAGCGCAGGTCGTCGCCATCCGTGATATTACCGAACGGAAGTTCGTGGAAGGGCAGCTCATAGCGAACCGGGAGCAGCTCCGTCTTCTCGCGGCCGAATTGTCGGCGACCGAGGAACGAGAGAGACGACGGATGGCAGCGTACCTCCACGATGCGATCGGGCAGGCGCTTGCACTGTGTCGCTTGAAACTCGGGAAGCCCGATGAGATCCTCTCCGGGGATGATCTCAACGACATCCGCACGCATATCAATCGCGCGATCGAGAATACGCAATCGCTGACATTCGACCTGAGTCCGCCAATCCTTTATGAGTTGAGCTTCGAGGATGCCATTGAGTGGTTAACCGAGCAGATGAGCAACGATCATAAATTGCCGATCTATTTCCATACGGAGCATGAAATCACATCGATGGATCACGGCACGCGCATCCTTCTCTTCAATGCCGTCCGTGAATTGCTCTTCAATATTGTCAAGCACGCCCAGGCGCACAGCGCAAAAGTGTCGATCGAGGCCACCGAACCTCAGATCTCCATCAGCGTCAAGGACGACGGGAGAGGTTTCGACGTCGCGCAGATGAATAACCACACAGGTCGAAGCGGCGGATTCGGATTGTTTAACATACGGGAGCGAGTGATGCATCTCGGCGGATGTTTTGCGGTGAACTCCGAGCCGGGTCAGGGGACGAAGGTGGTAATCTCCGTTCCGCTTGCTTCACCTCAATTTTCCAAGGAAGGAAAAGTCCCATGAGTATTGGTATCGTTATTGCGGATGACCACAAGATCGTCAGGGAGGGTTTGCGTGCAATGCTGGAGAAGCAGAGCGACTTCGAAGTGCTTGGCGAGGCGGAGAACGGCAGGGCCATTATCCACGTCTGCATGCAGCTGAAACCGCAGGTGGTGATCATGGACATTGCGATGCCCGATCTCAACGGCATCGAAGCCACGCATCAGCTTCTCCGCGATCTCCCCGATGTGTGTGTGATCGGGCTTTCGATGCACTTCGACAAGCGCTACATCAGCAAGATGTTGCAGGCAGGTGCGCGCGGGTACCTGCGCAAGGCATGTGCATCGGAGGACGTCGTGCGCGCGATACGGACGGTCACACAGGGGAAGTATTACATCGGCGACGGCACGTCGAGCATCACGATCAAGGACAAAGACCAGTATTTGAAAAACAATCCCCCCCTCGACCTTACCGTCCTTACTCCAAAAGAGAAGGAAATACTCCAGCTCATCGCCGAAGGAAACCTGACGAAAGAGATCGCATTCCAACTCAACCTCAGCACCAAAACAGTGGAGAAGCATCGCTACAACATCATGGAGAAGCTGAACATGCACAATATTGCCGATCTGACGAAGTTTGCGATCATGGAAGGGTTGACGACGTTGGAGAGGTGAGGGCTTGGAGTTCATCTACTAGATTCCATTGGCTCCAAGCTGTATCTGCTCCATTTCCTACCTTTTTGCATCTCCTCCAGTCCTAAGATCAGGTTTTCCCCCATTGTGGATAGAGTGAATCTTGCCTAAGTTTCCTCCGCGACACAAGTTGAGCCACATTAATCATCCACACACCTCCATTCGACAAAGGGCCCCATGGACACCGCGCAAAAAAAAATCAATTGGATCATGATTCTGAATTACCTAGTTATTACTTCTCTGATCCTCGAAGTAATTTTCCTGGCTCGCCAGAACTACGAGCTGAAGGAGATGCTCAAACCTGCATCGACGATCAATCAAGCCGAACGGTTGAAGCCGGGCGAAAAAGTGGAGACGATAAAATTGAATACACTCGATGGTTCGACGAAGAATTTGACTTACAATGAGCCTTCGGCAAAATACCTCCTCTTCGTGTTGTCGACGACATGCCCGCACTGCTCAAATAACCTCGCAAGATGGCAAACAATTGCGGACAGGTGCAATGACGAAGGTTTTTACGTCGTCGGGATTTCCATCCACGATCTTGAGTTAACAAGAAAATACATTTCATCGAAAAAAATTGGATTCAACCTTACGTCATGCAGCGATTCTTCATTTACGCGTAAGTATAAGATTTCCGCCGTCCCGGAGACAATCCTCATCAGCGGCGATGGAACCGTAGAAAAAACATGGGTCGGCGAGCTCACAGAGGAACAGGTATCAGAGATCGTCGGACTTACCAGTAATTCTTCTGGAGGCACTAACTAATAACATCATTCATCACACTTAAGGAGCTTCAAATGCGATCAAATATCAAGATGTTGCCACTGCTAGCAATCGCCATTGCGATTCTTGTTGCAGGTTTGGTTCAATTCAGCGAGGAGGCGTACGCGGATGCACCGTTGTGTTATCAGGTATGCCCCCAGCCTGAGGAAGGCTGCGTACCGTTGACTTCGACCAAGGCGTGTCGATGCGCGGAGGGTTACGCACCCATTACCTGTGCCATTTGGTCAGGCACGAATTGTTGCGGTTGCGTTGCTTGTCCTTAACTTAGACACTATCCTCGCCCCCCGAGATCCGGGGGACGAGGTTTAGGTTTCTCCGGCCCTGTTGTTTTACAGGTGGAGAAAGAGAGTTTTATGCCTGCCCTTCGAAAGGAAAATCTCTAGGTCCACCATTGATCGGATCCTCACAGCGTATATCATCGTTGGAACTGCCGTGACAGATCTCGGATGCGATCATACTGCAACAACTGTCGTGGATTCCACTCTGTAATCCGGGCTGCATGAACTACAAAGCCCTGCAGATCATGGACGGCGAGTGGAATGGGGTCATCACACGCCAGGGCCTGGTGGATCAAGGCGCAGTTCACCAATCCGACGCTCAACATGACCGTCGATGCAGGGACGAATACGCTCGTGGGGACGAGATCGACCTATACCCGTACGTATTGGTTTGTCGGCTACAACCAGTATTATACGGTGACGCTCTCCCTCTGTGACCGATGCAAACAATCTCACTGGCTCGAAACCTCTGACAGTGATCGAGCAGTCGGCTGATGTGGCAGGAGGGCCATAGATTCGAAGACCTTCAGGCCGGGGGCCCTCGGAGTGCAATCGACGGTGGGTGTATTGATGGAAACCGATCCTCACCGTGAGGGTCGGCTTCCGCGCTTATTCAATGAAAAATTAAAAATGAAAAAACGCTTCCCGGTATACATCCATACCTTCCCAATGTCATCTGAATCATTAATCATTAATCCTGAATCCTGAATCCTGCATCTTGAATCCACCCCTCCAAGTCCCCTTCGCTCACATCTCACTTCCCGCATCCCTGCTTCTTGCACTTCGTTTCCCCATTCCGTACATTGGACAAAGAAGTTAAGAGTTAAAAGTTAAAAGTTAAAAGTTTAGAAAGGCGCAGGACCACGAACCACTTGAATCCTGAAACCCGAAACCAATAACCAATAACCAATAACCATTAACCACTACCCACTACCCAACTCACCCATCCCCTTCACCCCTTTGAGGTCCCGCACTTGAGCATACTCGTCGTCGGTTCTCTCGGCATTGATACCATTGAGACGCCGTTCGGTCGCGTCGAGAACGTCCTCGGCGGCTCGGCAACCTACATCAGCACGGCCGCGAGCTACTTCGTTACCCCGATTCGACTCGTCGGTGTCGTCGGCGGTGATTTCACGCAGGAGTACATGGACTTTCTCGAGAGCCGTGAGGTCGATCTCGAAGGACTTCAGATCATCAAGAACGGGAAGACATTCCGGTGGGGCGGGCGATACCATTATGATCTCAATAAGCGAGATACGCTGTTCACAGACCTGAATGTCTTCGAGCATTTCGATCCGATCATTCCGGCGGCATACCGCAAGACGTCCTACGTCTGTCTCGGCAACATCGATCCGGTCCTCCAACGCCGCGTTCTTGAACAGATTGAGAAACCGAAGCTCGTCATCGGCGATACCATGGATTTCTGGATCACCGGCAAGAATGCCGAGCTGAAAGCCACGTTGAAACTCATGGACGTCCTCGTCATCAACGAGACGGAGGCGCGACAGCTCACCCAGGAACCCAACCTTGTCAGGGCGGCGAAGGGTGTCATGAAGATGGGCCCCAGGATTGTCATCATCAAGAAAGGCGAACACGGCGCTCTCATGGTAACGGAGAACACGATTTTCTCCGCCCCTGCCTACCCGCTTGAGAATATCTACGATCCCACGGGTGCCGGCGACTCGTTTGCCGGAGGTTTCATCGGCTATATCGCCAAGATGGATGACTTTTCGGACGAGATGCTGAAGCGCGCCGTCATTTATGGAAGCACGATGGCGTCATTTTGTGTCGAGCGGTTCAGCATCGAACGCCTGAAAGACCTCTCCTACCTTGAAATCCAGGACCGCTTCCGCGAGTTCAAAGAGCTCTCCAAGTTTGAGGAAGAAGTGAAAGCCAGCCCGGCTTCCGACTGGCGGGTATGACATCCGATGATAAGGTCCATTGAGTGGCTCGGTGATCGTGTTCGCTTCCTCGATCAGACTGCGCTTCCCCGGCAGGAATGTTACGTGGAAACCTCTGACTATCACGTCATTGCCGAAGGTATCCGTTGCCTGAAGCTTCGCGGAGCGCCGCTGATCGGGATCGCAGCTTCGTACGGCGTCGCGCTCGCGGCGGTCGCATTCCATGGCACTGATTTCGACAAGCTCTCGAATATCGTCCGTGCCGCTTCTGCTGAACTCTCCTCGACCCGTCCCACGGCAGTCAATCTCTTCTGGGCGCTTGAACGGATGCACAACGTTTTCGCAGCCTGCGATTCGGTTGGCGCTGCCCAACGGGCCCTCGTCGAGGAGGCAACGGGAATTCACAAAGCGGATGCAAGGATGTGCGAAAAAATCGGGGAGCATGGCGCCGCGCTTGTCCCGGATCCGGCGGCAATCCTGACGCACTGCAACACCGGCGCGCTTGCAACCGGAGGTGGAGGAACCGCGCAAAGCTTGATCACCACCGCTCACCGGCAGGGGAAATCCATAAAGGTGTTCGCCGGTGAGACCCGACCCTTGCTGCAGGGCGCCCGGTTAACGGCGTGGGAATTGCAGAAAAGCGGCATCGATACAACGCTGATCACCGACAGCACAGGACCCGTGCTGATGTCGATGGGGAAGATCGACCTGGTCGTCGTCGGAGCGGACAGGATTGCCGCAAATGGCGACACCGCGAACAAGATCGGGACGTACAATCTTGCGGTTACGGCACACCATCACCGGGTGCCATTTTATGTCGCCGCCCCGGGTTCAACGATCGATCGTTCGCTGGCCTCGGGTGCGAAGATTATCATAGAGGAGAGAAGCTCCAAGGAACTGACGGAAATGTTTGGACAGCAACTCGCCCCGCGGGGAATTTCCACCTTCACACCTGCGTTCGATGTCACCCCCGCGTCTCTCATCACTGCAATTGTCACAGAGACCGGAGTCCATCGCCCGCCGTATCGATTTGAGAAGTGAACGTAGGACAGGATGCAGTAGGAAGTATGCAGTATCCAGTAGGAAGTATGCAGTATGCTGTAGGAAGTATGCAGTATGCTGTAGGAAGTATGCGTTCCGATGAACTATCCACCGTAAAACCACTCTGGATCCAGGATCCAGGATCCAGGATCTAGGATCTAGGATCGAGAAACGAGGATCGAGCAACCAGGCATGAGCCAGATAGTCACGACTGAAGCGATCGTGCTCAAGTCCATGAAGTATCGTGAGACAAGCAGGATCGTGACATTCTACACACGGTCGTTCGGGAAAATCCCGGGGATTGTTAAGGGTGCCCGTCAGGCAAAGAGCAAGTACGGCACATCTTTGCAGCCGATGTCGTACGTCTCTCTCGTTTTCTATAGGAAGGAAGGAAGGGAGATTCAAACGGTTTCCCAGTGCGACTTGATGAAATCGTTCCGCCATCTTGCCGAAGACATGGAGAAAATGGCGGTCGGCATGGCGATGATCGAACT
>DASYTP010000263.1:0-15865 GCA_036002145.1 Bacteroidota bacterium
AGTTTCTTCGATGTCTTCTACGAGCTTGAACTCCCCGTATCGCTGGGTGGCGGGACATACGTGAACTACGATGCCACGCATATGCAGACGACGATCAACACGATCCCACCGGGCGGAGAAAGCTACCTGGGCGTCGGGACAGCAATCGTAAATAAGAACAACCCGACTGACACTCTCGGCATCATCAAATTCGTCAATCACTGCGTGTCGTCTACGTCGGGGCAATGTCACGAACTCACCTGCCCGAAGGAACCGCCGAATCCAAACCCGCCGGGCACACCGGTCGGGACGACCTGCACTGTTACAGACGCGAACGGCAACTACTGCTTCATGGACCTCCCGCCGGGTGATTACACCGTCAGCGAAGTTTTGCAGAGTGGTTGGACTCAGACGGCCCCAGTTGGCGGCACGCATCCAGTTACGGTTGCCAGCGGGGATTCGCTCACCGGATATGACTTCGGCAACAAAGGCTGCGGAGGATCGGTCTGTGTCACGAAGTACTACGACGAGAACCATAACCAGAACCTCGAAGCGAATGAGCTGCCGATGGAAGGCGTCGAGTTCGTGTTGAAGGAACCAAGCACGGCAACGACGTACTCGAAGTTTACCGACGTCAACGGTCGGGCATGCTTCAATGACCTGCCGGCAGGCACTTACAAGCTCACGGAGGTCTTGCCGCCAGGATACGCGGTCAGCTTACCAAAGAACGGTGAGATGGCCTTCGGTATCGATAATTGTAACGATAATCCCGATGTAATCTGGCTGAACACGGCCGCCCTCACGGATTCGTCGTTCCGTACCGCCACGTCCGAGCAGTGGGCGACCACAATCGATGCTAAGCGCAAACGCAAGGCCATAAAGTGCAAGCCCTGGAGAACGGAATTCAAGGTGAATCTGACGGTTCCTGCGGTTCCTGCAGGAGCCTCACCGGTATCCATCCTGGAATTGAAATTCTCAATGCCGGTAGATACTCTCCGGATATGGTCAGACGGAAAGAACAAGCAGGTCCCGTGGTGCATCAAGGACATGAAGACCAGTGATCCGGTAAAGCGGCAACTATGGACGCTTGATCTTAATGACTGTCTACCACCCAATGGACCTCCAAATCCCGGGACGTTGTTCCAGCTCGATGGCATAGGCTTGAAGGGTAAGCTGATCAAGGTAGCGTATAAGTGGATGAACAAGCAGGGTGAGGTTGTTTACAAGGGTGGCCTCCCTGGTAAGCCCGTCGTTCCTCTGATTGTTTCTGGCGCCCCCGCAGATACACTCAAGCAGATTCTTCGTTTGCCGATGCCGAACCTCCACAATATTGGCGAAGAGTTGCTTGCCCAAGCCGCCTTCCCGCTCTATCTCGGTGGAGCCACAACTGACAGCAACGTTGTGCTGCTGAAAAAGTATAACGATGCTCTCAAGGCGCTGGCCAAAGATAGCAAAGGCATATTCACGCTTCATGACTCGACGGCCCGTGAGACTTGCTTCGTAAAAATTGCGAAGCTCGGAAGGCCGAAGTCAGGGTTATCGCCTGATAAGATCAACAACAAGATGTTCGCTGAGGCACTCGCGCTGAAGCTGAATGTCCTCGCCAGCCGGTATAAGAAATTCCCGCCGGGCTTCGATTCGTTGATCTATGATAATCATAAGCAACAGCCCGGTCCCTTCGACGGTCAACTCATTGTGGAGATCCTGTTCAAGGTTGAGTATTTCCTGCGGACGTGTCAGATCCCGGGCAAAGTGAATGCCACGCCACAGGATTTGTACCAGGTGCTCCGGCTCATCAACAAGTCGTTCGCAGGCCCGATCGACACTGCACGGTGGAGCTGTGAAAAGCTCGAGTTGCCGGGTGTGAGGACACTGAAAGATGTGCCATGGCTGCACGCGAATCCGGGGGTTTCCGTACCGGTGTTCGTAACGCCGGAAGGCGCGCCCGTGAACCTAGTGCCGGAGATTTATACGCTCTACCAGAACTATCCTAATCCGTTCAACCCGACGACGACGATCCAGTTCGATCTGCCCGAGCCTGCTGTTGTTACGCTGAAAGTGTACAACACGCTCGGCGAGGAAATTGCGATCCTGGTCGATCATGAGATGCTGGAAGAGGGTGAAGAGGAAGTCGAATTCGACGCCTCCTCGCTCCCATCAGGCGTCTACTTCTACCGCATCGAAGCCACAACGGTGATCGATGAGGATGAAGGCATCTTCGGTCAGTCGTTCGTCAGCATGAAGAAGATGGTGCTGGTAAAGTGATGAATTCGATTGGTGATTGGAGATTGGGGTACAGAACCCCAATCTCTTATTAAAAACCACCAATCTTCTTCTTGTGTTAACCAAAAGCCGATCCTTTGACTAGAAGGGATCGGCTTTTCTATTCATCGACTATTGACTTTTTGTGAGAATTGAGTTATACTACTTTATCACCCCAAGACTCAGTACGGCTTCAACGGTTAGGTCATTATCTTCTTGATATTGACAAAATTTTCACGCTTTACCTGTTCTATGGAGCGATACCGATGAAAACAATGCGATTGGTTGTCTTGATGGTCATCTCCGGGCTGAGCGTTAACTCTGCACTCGCGAACCGTCCGGCCTATGATCTGACCTCTTTTTATGTCACGATGGCGACACCTCCGGCGCCGACACTGACGGGAACAACTCCACCTTCGCCGTCGAATAACCCTTCACCGACTGTCAATGGGACTACTTCCCCCGGGGCGCTTGTTAGCATCTTCAAGAACGGAGTTTGCGGCGGCGCACCCGCAACAACAACTACCGCTAATGGCATCGGTAATTTCAGTGTCGCGGTAAGCGTTAATCTGAATACTACGACAACGATTTCTGCCAACGCTGACGACGGGTTGGGGGTATCTCCGTGCTCTTCTCCTATCACGTATAAGCACGATGGCGTTGCGCCTCCGGCCCCGACCATTACCGGGACCGTTCCACCATCACCCTCGAGCAACACGACACCTACTGTGACAGGGACGGCGGAACCGAATTCTCTGGTGAATATTTATCTCAACGGATCGTGTTCGGGGCCGCCTGCGGCAAGCGGTTTAACCGCAACGGGAACGTTCAACCTTAATGTGACGGTGCCGTCCAACGCCACCACGACGATCACGGCTACGGCGACCGATCAGGCGGGAAACACGTCGACCTGTTCCGCACCGTTCTTCTATACCAATGACACAATTCCTCCGCCGCCGCCTGCGTTCACCGGAACTTCGCCTGCGTCGCCTGCAAACAATAACCACCCGCACATCCTTGGTGCCGCCGAGCCCGGGTCGACCGTTGTCCTTTTCACGAATGACTCTTGCACAGATCCTGCGGTGTCGAGCGGCACGGCTGACAACGCCGGCAACTTCGATATCGGCGTGATTGTTCCAAACAACACCACGACGACATTCTATGCCCACGCGCTTGATAGTGCCGGCAACGTTTCAGAATGCACGCCCAGCGGTATTACGTATGTCGAGGATAGTAACCTTCCGACCGGTTCGATCTGCGGATTCAAGTATCTGGATATCAACGGCAACGGAGTCTATGAACCGGGACTCGGTGAAACGCCGTTACCCGGATGGACGATCGTAGCCGTCAGCTCAGAAGGGGACACGCTCAGCACTGTGACGGACATCGACGGTAATTACTGTTTCAATAATGTTACCGATACACTGTACAAAGTGTTCGAACTGCCTCAACCCGGTTACATACAAACCGGAGGAGAGCCTTACTATGCTCTCTCATTGCTCGGCGACGTGATTGATAGTGTCGATTTTGGAAACTTCAAGTCAGGCCAGATTTATGGAACGAAGTTTAACGATGCTAACGGCGACAGCTTGAATAATGACGGGCCGGGACTTAAGGATTGGACAATTTGTCTCGCTCCAAAACAACTTCCTCCTCGAATCGGATTCCATCTTGCGAACGCTACGGCGACTGTTACTGTAAACGGACTGCCGGAGGGGACCGCCATCGCCTCGCAGGGCTATATCATCGTGCAGTATGGAACTTTGAGCGGTGATACAAGGCCCATGGAGATTACGTATTTCTTCAAATCGGTCGGCGGGCTGAGTCTCGACGCCGAGGTGACGGACTACAAGGAAGGCGGTGCCTCCCTTGGGGGATTCGAAACTACCGGAAACGACCGGTCCAGCTTTTTTGACGTGTTCACCGAAATCGAGCTGGTAGCTCCTGGCGGTGGGTGTTACGTATCGCATACTCCCGTTCATATCAGTGGACCGGTTAGTGGTTCCACGATTGAACCTGGTACGCTCCTCAGGGGAGGCCCCGTACAGCTTTTTGATAAAACTACCGGCCAACCCGCAGGTTCGCTGGATTCTCTCTCACTGCTCGTGGGAAATGCCGCTTCGCCGTCCAATCCAATGTGTACAATCACTGACACAACGGGGACGTATTGCTTCATGAATGTCCCGCCCGGATTGTATAATGTCGATGAAGTCTCACAGCCCTGCTGGGAGCAAATTACCCCGGATCCCCCACCTATTTCGGTCGCGAGCGGAGACAGCGTAACAGGAATTGATTTCGGAAATCGTCAGGGGGAAACCCGTATCTGCGTACTGAAGATCTTCGATGAGAACCACAATCAGATCGCAGATCCGAATGAAAGTCCGATGGAAGGCGTGCAGTTCACTCTGACGGGAGCGAATCCTCTGAATGTTTACACGGCCGTCACGGACGCATCGGGAAGCGTTTGCTTTGACGATGTTAATCCGGATGACTATGTACTGACGGAAAACGTACCAGAGGGTTTTCAGCTCAGCTCGCCAAAATCCGGAGTCATGACATTCCAAGTGACGAGTTGCCAGGATACGACGGTCACGTGGTTGAACACCGCGGCATTTACCGATTCTTTGTTCCGCACGGCGACAGTCGAGCAATGGGCGACCGCAATCGATCAGAAGGGAAAGCGTAAACCGGTGAAGTGCAAGCCCGATAAGGTTGATTTCAAGATTAATCTTGTCTGGCAGGTGGATCATTTAAGATTAAAGTTCCCGATGTATACTCGAGGTGAGTTGCGTCTGGGAAAAGATAAACAGCAGGCGCCCTTCTTCAGCTGGGATAGTCTGAAGGTCGTGGACATCGGTGCAATCCCGCACCTCTCGCCACCGTTTGATACTCTCCAGATCGACGGTCGTGGCTTCAAGGGAAAACCGATTACGCTAACTTATGAATGGTCGAGCGGTGGTGCGGTCATTGCCAAGAATTCGCTTCCCAGGAATCAGTTACAAATCCAGGGTGACGCCATTAAGGTCAATGCGCTGCGCATTCCGATGCCGAACTTTCACAATGTTGGCGAAGATCTCGCAAAGCTGGGAGCATTTCCATTGCTCCTGGGTCAGGCGAATGGGATCCATTCTGTTATCCATCTCAAGTACAAAGATGTGCAAAAGTCCCTGGTCAAGGATGACCATGGCATACTGCGCTTTCACACTGATTCAGTGCGGTGTTTGGATCAAAAAGGTGGAAAATCGATCACGAGGCAGCTCAAAACATTTGCGCCGGATGCCTTCGGGGGCAACAAATTGTTTGCCGAAGTGCTTGCCCTGAAGCTCAATTTGTTTGCAAGCAAGACAGGGAGATTCCCCGCCGGATTAGATACGCTGATCTATGACGACAGTGCAGTGGAACCCGGCCACCCGTTGAACGGAAAGTCCATCGGCGAGATATGCTCGCAGGCGGACGTAGTCTTAGGGTGTGACCCTGATCCGAAAGGGAATGGCCTGTCGCCGCTCGATTACTACGTTACCGTCCATAGAATAAACAGCTCGTTCGGCAGCCCTGTGCCCGACACTCTCTCGTGGGGTTGTACGAATTTGGCGTTCAAAGGGGTGAAGGCGCTAAAAAGCGTTCCATGGCTGCGGGCAAACCCGGGGTCGCTGCACACCGTAACAGTACCGGGTGTCCTTCCGGCTGCGGAGCCAGTCAGCTTCCTCCTCGGCCAGAATTATCCGAATCCATTCAATCCGACTACCACGATTCAGTTTGACCTCTTGGAGCCCGCTCTTGTCACTTTGAAAATCTACAATACACTCGGCCAGGAGGTTAGATCACTCCTCGACGAACAGTTGATGGATGAAGGATCGGAAGAAGTGGAATTCGATGCGGCAAGATTGCCCACCGGCGTATATTTCTACCGAATCGTTGCGCAAGGAGTCGGCGATGAGGAAGAGGGCATCGTCGGTCGGCGTCACGTCGAAGTGAAGAAGATGATGCTGCTCAAGTGACTGGCTGAGCGCCACAATCTCAAGCGGGAATATACCAGAGCTGATAAGCCGGTTCCCCCATCCACGGGGAACCGGCTTTTTGATATTCTTCGGAACGGTCCAAACATTTCAAATGAAGGAAATGAAATGATGCAGATCGATTCCTCCTGAATCAAGGAATTTCACCTCCTCGTTACTACATCTCACCCCCGTTTTCCAACGCCTCGCTGCAAAACGCTTTTTCCTCGTCTCATTTGCCCGTATCATACGTCGAGTTGTAACAAGTTTCATTTCGAGGAAGAGCCCATATGCCCAAGATGATCACTTTGCTTCAGGCGTTGTTTATTGCGTTCCCAGCCTTCATCTATGGCGGGACGATCCACGTCCCGTCGGATCAATCCACAATTCAACTCGCAATCGACGCAGCCTCGGACGGCGACACGATCCTGGTCGAGCGGGGAAGGTATTATGAGAATATCAATTTCAACGGTAAGAAGATTGTTCTCGCCAGCCGATTTCTCTTCACCGCCGATACTGAGGACATCGACAGCACGATTATCGATGGATCGAATCCGGTGGATTCAGATACTGCAACCGTGGTGCTCTTCATTCACGGCGAAAACCCTTCGAGCGTGCTCACCGGATTCACAATCACCGGCGGAACGGGGACGGCATGGAAAGATGAACACTCACCCGGAACGTTCCGCGAAGGTGGCGGGATTCTTTGCGCCTTTACTTCCCCGACAATCATGTACAATGTCATCGTCGGCAACAGCGCAACCAACGACGCAGGACTCGCGAGTGCAGGCGGCGGCGGCATCCGATGTGGCGATGGAAGCCCTCTGATCCTGAACAATGTCATCATGTATAATAAAGGCAAATATGGTGCTGGCGTCGTCGTCAATTACTCGGCTGCAATCATCAGGAATAATGTCATTTTCCGTAATAGCGGCGGGGAAGATTTTGGAGGTGGTGGAATCTGGATTAATCAAAATGCGGGTGGCACGAAAATTATCGAAAATAATATGATATATGAAAACTCCTCCATGATGGATGGCGGGGGTCTACACATTGATAACTCTCCCTTTACAGTGCGAAATAATATTATCTGGGGTAATGCTGGTTCAACCGATCCTCAGATTTCTAATTCATCATCATCATCGTTCACGTATAATGACATTCAGGTCGGGTGGACCGGTACGGGAAATATCAATGCTGATCCAAAGTTCATCGACACGAGCTGTTATCTTGCACTGAACTCCCCCTGTATCGATGCAGGGAATGCCGGGGTATCGTTTAACGACCCTGGGGATACGCTCAATCCCGGCTTTGCATTGTGGCCGTCGCTCGGAGGTATCCGTAATGATATGGGTGCCTATGGTGGACCCGGACGATCGGCCACAGTTTATTTCGACCTCCACCTTGATGATCCCCTTCCTCCATCGTCGGTTTCGGCATACAGTGATTACCAGACCCCGACTTCAATACTTCTCGCCTGGAACGATCCCACGCAACGAAGAAATGGATTGCCTCTGTCGGCATTCACAATCCACATTTATCGGGACAATCTCTATGTCGCTTCTGTCGACTCGGGTGCCCGGATGTTTATCGATTCGAATCTCGTTCAGCATCAACATCACACCTACGAGTTCTTAACGTCGATCGTAAATGATTCGAGCACCTTCGATTCAGCGGGGGCATACGCCGGGGGACATGCTCAGCCGCTTCCGCCATACTCATTCGGCGTGCTCGACGGAGACTCGGGTGTGCTGTTAAGCTGGACAAACCCTACCCGTCAAATCGATAACACTCCGCTCAATGATATTGCCGCCATCATGATCTATCGCGATGGTGAGTTAATTGATAGTATGACACAGTCTCCTGCAGACACGGGGCAACAGCGCTCCTATCTCGATGTCATTGAAGGCTATCATTACTATCGGCTACGCTTGAAGGATAACGAAGCGCCGAGCCACTACAGCGTTTTCACGGATTCGCTCCTCGGATATGGCGGATTGCAAACGGAGTTTGAGGAAGGTTTTGAAGACGGCAAAGGCAAGGGGCTGGGAACGGGGACGTGGGATTCCACCGGTACTCGCGCTTACTCCGGAAAATTCTCTCTCAGCGATAGCCCCGGAGGAGATTACTCTCCAGCCTCCGCGACGTCCTTCATGCTGCCACCCGTCATTCTCAACGGCGATATGGTGCTGGAATACCACGATATCGCTATTGTTGCGCCGCTTTCTCATGCGATCGTACAGATCAGCAACAACCAGCGACGCACGTTTCGGGCATTGAAAGACTACAATTGGTATTTGCATTCAGAGTGGGCCGACGGGTCGGCAGACTCGGCAGACTGGGCAACAGAGCGATTCAATCTTTCCGCCTATACAGGCGATACCGTCACCATCAGATTCCTGCTGGTAACCAGCGGATTAGCTCCTTTCGACGGATGGTACATCGACAGCGTCAGTGTCCGTGAGTTGGCTCCGACAACAACGATCGAATTTGTCAATGCTCCTGGATGGAATCTACTTTCCCTGCCTCTTGCTGTCAATGACGGCAGGCGCGGCGTCGTGTATCCACAGTCGCTCCCTTCCGCATTTTCATTTGAAGGGCGATATGAGGTCGAAGATTCTCTTCGGATCGGGAAAGGGTACTGGGTAAAATTTGATTCTGTTGTCTCGACACAGATCACGGGCAATATCTTTCCGGTAGATACCGCTATCGTCGATCCGGGATGGAACATGATCGGAACACTCAGCTTCGATTTTGACTCTTCGGCAATCAGAACCGTTCCATCGGGGATCCTCAGCTCGCGCTATTACGAATACGACGGACAATATCATCCCGTGCAGACATTGCATCCCGGCAGAGGGTACTGGATAAAGGCCTCTCAGGCGGGGAAACTCATTCTTACCACCCTCACACCCTCGCCAATCGCGATTCCGACCGGGCAGCCGGCGGAAGGACTTCGGGGGGCTCTCAGCATGCTGCGCTTTACAGATCATGTTGGTCATCATGGCGATTTGTGGTTCTCCGAGGCTCAGGCAGGTGAAAGTGCCTGGGAGGGGTATGAAGCCCCGCCGCCGCCGCCTGAAGGAGGGTTCGACATTCGATTTTCAAACAATTTCTTTCTGGCAGTTGCGAATACTGCCGGCGACAAGGAATTCCCCATCGTTATGCAATCGGTTCGCTATCCGCTTACCATTGAGTGGAAGAGGGCGGAGAACGCCGGATCGGCCCAGTGGCAATTGCGAAGTGATTCATCCAGCACTCTCCTCAACGTGGAGGGGAAGATACGTTTGGATGGAGCCAGTAGGCTACTGCTGAAATTGGCGGGAGGAGATGATGCGCAGCGACCGTTATCTTACGGGCTTCAGCAGAATTACCCTAATCCTTTCAATCCGTCGACTATCATCAGTTATCAATTACCGGTTGACAGCAGAGTATCGATTAGACTTTACAATCTCCTCGGACAAGTGGTTTCGACCCTCGTCGAAGGCGTGCAGAAGGCAGGATTCAAGACGGTAGAGTGGGATGTGAGGACGTTTTCGGGGGGACAGCTTTCCAGCGGCGTTTATTTCTACCGCATGGAAGCCGTCGGCACAGAGAATCGATCCGGTAATTATAATTCCACGATGAAATTACTTCTCATTCGCTGAGTTGATAATCTCTCGGTTACTTCTTATCTTTTGAAAAGCTGATCCGGGAAGTTCAATGCCGCAATCACACCGGGAGAAAAATATCTCGAGACGATCCGATCGCCGTCGTTCTGTGTTGTGGCTCGTTGGCGGCGCATGGGCGATCCTCTCATTCTTCATGGCGAGCCAGTTCGGTATGCAGCGTCCCAATACTCACTGGTATGCTGCAATTGTGCTGGAAATCTTATACAGCGCACAGTGGGTGGCACTCTTCCCCTTGGTGTTCCGGCTCCTGGAGCGATTTCCTTTTGAGCGAGGCAAATGGTTGGCAGCCCTCGCCGTCCATCTCGTCGCGGGTACGCTCTTCTCGGCCCTGACGATGGCAGTTCGCACTGTTCTGATTTGGTCCGTCCTCGACGGGGCGCACATGGGATTTCCCGTTCAGAAAATTGTCAACAACCTGACGAGCGCCCTCGATTTCGGCATCATGAGTTACCTGCTGAATCTGTTGTTCAGCTACTCGTTCGTCTACTATGAACGGGTACGTGAACGGGAACAACGCGCCACGCAACTTGAAACGGAGCTCCGGGATGCACAATTACAAGCCTTGAAAATGCACCTCCACCCCCACTTCCTCTTCAACACTCTTCATGCAATCGCAGTGCTTGTCCGGAAGAAGCAGAATGAGATAGCAGTAGAGATGATCAATCGGCTGAGCAAATTCCTTCGTTACACTCTGGAAAATGTGAGCTCACAGGAAGTATCGCTCAGAGAGGAGATTGAGACGATTGAGCTTTACCTGGATATTCAGCAAGTACGCTTCAAAGATCGATTAACAATCACAATGCAAATCTCACCGGACGTCCTCGACGCGCTTGTGCCGACGCTCATCCTGCAGCCGCTCGTCGAAAACGCGCTCCGTCACGGTATCGGCTCGTCCGAGGCTGCCGGTCATCTGCAGATAAGTGCCGAACGACAGAATGGAACCGTCCACATTCATGTGAGCGATGATGGGCCGGGCATCCGTGGGGATTGGCGGGGGCTTCAGCAGAAGGGGGTCGGGCTGCGAAATACCCTCTCTCGCCTTGAGAAACTCTACGGAGACTCATTCAGTTTCGACTTGCTGAATTGCGCCGACCGCGGAGCAGTAGTCTCCTTCTCCATCCCATATCGCCGCCATGCGATGAATTCGCCCCAGGAGGAATGATGATCCGCACGGTCATCGTCGACGATGAACCGTTGGCCAGGGAAGGGATTCGCCTTCTTTTGCAAAGCGATCCCGAGATCAAAATCGTTGCGGAGTGTCACAACGGGTCACGCGCTGTAAATGTCCTGAAACATGAACCTGTCGATCTTGTTTTTCTCGACGTGCAAATGCCGGGCCTGAGCGGCTTTGATGTGCTTGCCCGAATTCCCGCCGATCGGCTGCCGATCGTGATTTTCGTAACGGCATACGATCACTACGCCCTTCGTGCGTTCAAAGTGCACGCGCTGGACTATCTTCTCAAGCCGTTCTCCGACGACGAATTCCTGCACGCTCTTGTGAGGGCGAAGGAGTACCTGCACCTTCAGTCGGTCGATGCTCTTTCTGGCCGTATAAAAAATTTCTTGCACGAGATTCAAAAATTTGGAGAGACCGGATCAGGCGAAGTATCGGGACAGGTTCCTGAGTATATCAAGCGGATCGGGGTCCCATCCAAGGACCGCATCTCTCTCATACCTGTGGATGAGATCGATTGGATCGAGGCAGCCGACTATTGCGTAAACATCCACGTGGCCGGCAAAACACACTTTCTGAGAGAAACATTGTCCGCCCTCGAGGCAAGACTCGACCCGTCGAACTTTATTCGGATCCACCGTTCGACTATCGTCCGGGTGAATGCTGTTCGTGAAATCGAGCCGTATTTCAGTGGAGAATCCGTAGCTGTTCTTCATGATGGCACCAAGCTTAAGATCGGCAGAACGTATCGACAAAGGTTGAAGAGGATCTCCCATCCCGGTGTTTGAGTTCTCCCGGCAAGTTATCTTCGTGACGGCAAAAAAAACCGGCGCGCCCCGCGTCTGAGCCCCCGCATCGATCTGTCTCAGTGGGTCTCTTCGTTGAACTCTTAGGCTGTCAGCCGTGCACCCTTTTTTGCCTTCTCGTCGCACGCCATGCCCTCTTTGCTTTTATTCGCTCTTTTTCCTAACTTCCATTGAATTATTCTGAAATTGATAGTCACCGCATGCTCGAAAGCTACATCCCCATCGGATTACTGATTCTCATAGCCATCGGCTTTGCCGTCGTGATGGCAAAGGCAAGCGAGTGGATGGGACCGAAGAATCCAACCGAGCAGAAGCTCACGACATACGAGAGCGGCATGGAGCCTATTCGCACGGCACATGAACGAGTGTCCGTGAAATACTATCTTGTTGCGATGATGTTCATAATTTTCGATATCGAAGTTGTCTTTCTGTATCCGTGGGCGGTGAACTTTAGGGGCCTTGGAATGTTTGGTTTAGTCGAGATGTTTATTTTCGTGGCGATCCTAATGTTCGGCTATATTTATGTTTGGAAAAAAGGGGCGTTGAAATGGGACTAGACACCCGTACCGAAAGTTTTTTTACTTCGCGGCTTGATGAGATGATTAGCTGGGCGCGGAGGAACTCTCTCTGGCCAATGCCTATGGGGATCTCCTGCTGTGCAATTGAGATGATGGCGTTCGCGGGACCCCGCACGGACGTCTCGCGGTTTGGCTCCGAAGCATTCAGATTTTCGCCGCGTCAAAGCGATCTCATGATTGTTGCCGGTACGGTCACCTTCAAGATGTCCCACGTCGTTCGCAAAATCTACGACCAGATGCCCGACCCCAAGTGGGTCATCGCGATGGGGGCATGTACCTCTTCGGGAGGGATGTACCGATCATACTCCGTTGTCCAGGGAATTGACTTATTCGTTCCGGTAGATGTGTATGTGGCGGGATGTCCTCCGCGCCCCGATAATCTCTTGCGTGGACTGATGGAAGTTCAAGCCAAAATTGCGCGGGGAGAGAAGCCCGGTCAGAAAGAAAAGATCTACGTTCCTGAACACGCATGAAACCATGAAGGAGAAAGTCCTCGAAAAGTTGAATGTGCGGTTTAGCGAGGTGATTGAGTCTGTCAATGAGTTCCGTGGCGAGATGACCATCGTCGTGAAGAAATCGAAAATCAAGGACGTGTGCCTTTTCCTTCGGGATGATGCCGACCTGAAATTTGATTCCCTCCGGGATGTCTGCGGTGCCGATTATTATCGTCCGGATGATCGTTACGAGGTGATCTATAACCTCTACTCAATCTCCAACAGGTTTCGCCTTCGCCTGAAAGTCCGCGTTGATGAGTCCGATCTCCGTGTCGATTCCGTCGTCCCTGTCTGGTCGACGGCCGACTGGGAGGAGCGTGAAACATACGATATGTTCGGTATCATCTTCAACGGTCACCCCGATCTTCGCCGTATCTATCTCCCTGAAGAGTTCGAGTATCACCCTCTGAGGAAAGATTTTCCCCTCATGGGCATCCCCGGTTCTCTACCGCTCCCTCGCAAATAAGTTAATTTCTTTTTCAATGCACGCCGGTACAGTCGAACCAAAACAGAAGATACTTCGTGCTCTGGAGGACCAGGATACGAATGTCACGTTTGATGACCCCCTTGAGCACGACATGGTGCTCAATCTGGGCCCGCAGCATCCTGCAACCCACGGCGTCCTTCGCCTGCTTGTCCGACTTGACGGTGAGACCATTGTCTCCGTTGTGCCCGATCTGGGCTACCTCCATCGCGGTTATGAGAAAATTGCCGAAAACTGCACATATCATGAATTCATCCCGCATACCGACAGACTTGATTACCTGTCGCCCCTCGCCAATAACGTTGCGTACGCTCTTGCCGTTGAGAAACTTGCAGGGATTGAAGCGCCTCCGCGGGCACAGTACATTCGTGTGATTTGTGCGGAGCTTGCGAGGCTTGCTTCGCATCTCGTGTGGGTCGGTACAATGGCGATGGACGTCGGCGCGGTGACAGTGCTTCTCTGGGGATTTCGGGAACGCGAGAAGATTCAGGATATCTGGGATCTGCTTACTGGTGTCCGATTCACAACGAGTTTTACGCGCATCGGAGGACTGGCTCAGGATATGCGTCCGGAGACCGCTTCGGCCATAAAGGTTTTTTTGGATCAACTTCCTGACAGCCTTGATGAATGCGAGAAACTCCTCATTAAGAACCGAATTTTTATCGATCGGTGTGAAGGTGTTGGCTATATCTCAAAAGAGAAGGCGATCAACATCGGGCTCACGGGGCCCGTGCTGAGGGCATGCGGAGTCGAACACGATCTTCGACGTGACGAGCCATATTTGGTGTACAGCGATTTGGATTTTGATATTCCCACGTATGGCGATGGAGACACGCTCGCCCGATTTTATGTCCGTATGGAGGAAATGCGCCAGAGTCTGAAGATACTCCGTCAGGCGTTGGATAAAATCCCGCCTGGCCCGGTGAACGCGAGCGAACCCAAACGCGTCCTTCCGCAGAAGGAACGCACCTACGGCAAGATGGAGGAACTGATTCACGATTTCATGCTCGTAAATTTCGGGATAAATCCTCCGATCGGCGAAGTGTATCACGCGATAGAGGGGTCAAAGGGGGAGCTGGGGTTTTACATCGTCAGTCTCGGCGAAGGATGTCCATGGAGATTGAAGATCCGGTCACCATCCTTCGTCAATCTCCAGGCGCTGCCGGGCATGTTGAAGGGTGGAATGATTTCCGATGTTGTTGCCGTCATAGGTAGCCTCGACCCGGTGATGGGGGAAGCAGACAAATAGATTTCATGCAAATGTTTACTCGGGAAAATCTCGCAAAAATAGATGCGCTGAAGGCGCGTTACCCGACGACGAAGGCGATGACTCTTCCGGTGCTCTGGATAGCCCAGGAGCAATTCGGATGGATATCGCCCGAGACGATGAGGTACGTCGCAGAACTGCTTAACCTGCCTGTGCACCACATCTACGGGGTAATCACATTCTACACGATGTTTAACACGAAGCCGGTCGGGAAGCATCATCTTCAAGTGTGCACGAATGTATCATGCCAGCTTCGGGGGGCGGATCGCATCTCCCGCCACCTCTGCAACCGATTGGGGGTGCGTGTGGGGGAAACTACTTCGGAAAAGAAATTCACGATCACGGAGGTGGAGTGTCTGGGCTCCTGCGGCACTGCCCCGATGATGCGAGTGAATGACGATTATCATGAGAACCTGACCGAAGACAAAATCGATCAGCTTCTCACTGAATTCAGATAAGCCATGTCAGTTGTCGAAACGAAACTCATCCTGCCTGATACACCGAACCTCCATGACATCGAAGTCTACGAGCGGCACGAAGGCTACCAGGCACTGCGCAAAGCGCTTGCCATGAAGCCGGACGACGTCATTGAGGAGATCAAGAAGTCGAATCTTCGCGGGAGGGGTGGTGCATGTTTCCCTACGGGTCTCAAGTGGAGTTTTATGCCGAAATCCCGCGATGCGGGATCGAAACCGAAATACCTTTGCGCGAACGGCGACGAGAGTGAACCCGGGACATTTAAGGATCGTCAGATTTTTGAGTTCAACCCTCATCTCTTCATCGAAGGCTCGATCATTGCGGCGTATGCGATGGGGGTTAAAACTGTTTACGTCTACGTCCGCGGCGAGTACGCAAAATGGATCAAGATTTTGCAGAAGGCGATCGACGAAGCCTACTCGCGACATTATATCGGTGAGAATGTCTTAGGCTCGGGGTTTAGCGGAGATATTTTTGTTCACAGGGGCGCGGGGGCCTACATCTGTGGGGAAGAATCTGCATTGATGAATTCTCTTGAAGGCGACAGGGGTTATCCTCGCGTGAAGCCTCCATTCCCGGCGCAGGTGGGATTGTGGGGCTGTCCGACAACAATCAACAACATTGAGACCCTTGCAAACGTCCCCGTTATTATCAGGATGGGATGGGAAGCGTTCTCGA
>DASYTP010000264.1:0-9454 GCA_036002145.1 Bacteroidota bacterium
AGCATGGGATGCTCCTGCAGGATGAATGGATGTTCTGGACGACGAGCGGATCGAAGGAACAGATCGCGAAAGAATTCACCCGCTGGCTCGAAGACAACTGGAACCACCCGAGCATCATCATCTGGGACGCGTTGAATGAATCTTCCGATCCTATCGTTCAAAATGATATTGTGCCGGAAATGAAAAAGCTCGACCCCGCGCGTCCGTGGGAGTCGGTCGACGTTGTCGAAGAACATCCTTACATCTACTCGCTCGGTCCGGTCATGAACGACCGGAAATTCGGATTCGCGCGCGCGCTGCACGACATCGGGAAATCCGCAGCACCGGCGATGTTGAACGAATTCTGCTGGTGGTGGCTCGACAAGGACTTCCGTCCGACATCCTTGATGAAAGACGTCGTCGAGCGTTGGCTCGGTCCTCATTGGACGACGGAGCAGCTCATCGCTCATCAGTCGTTCCTCGTCCGGGAGCTTGTCGAACTCTTCCGTCGCATGAGGGTTGACGCCATTCAACCATTTGTGTATCTTTCGAATAACGACGGGCCGACGGCCAATTGGTTCGCGGGCGACATCAAGAACTTGAAGCCGAAACCGGTGTTGGCGACTCTGAAAAATGCATTCTCCCCGTTCGGCATCAGCATCGAATTGTGGGACCGGCATTTTTCCTCCGGCGAGAACCGGAGCATTTCCGTGCACGTCTTTAATGACTCTCCGGCACTGAAAAGGGGGGCCGTCCGTTTTGGAATCGTCGGTCCGGATGAAAAATGGTGTGTCCAGGAATCTCACGCTCTCTCAGTCGATCCCTGTGACGTCGCGGTGATCCCGGTGATGTTATCATTTCCCAACACGACGGGAGAGTTCCGGATTCGCGCCGAATTGTTCGAACAGGAGCACCTTGTAGCCTTCTCCGAAAAGGTCGCGCATATCCTCGAACCGGTTGAGAAGGCTGCACGCCCGCGGCCGGAGCGCATCGCAGTAATCGACGCGAACGCAGAAATCGCTACGTTCTTGAAACTCCGCCGCCTCGATGTCGAGTCGTTTTCTCCGAAAAACATCAAGGAGTATGACGTTATCGTCGCAAACGAGGGTGAGGTGAGATCGAAAGTTTTTCAGAATGGGTTCGACGCATTTAAGAAATTTCTTGAGGAAGGGAAAACCATTGCGCTCGTCGAACCGGAGCGTGGCATTGAATCGAACGAGAATCTCCTCGTCGCACCCGGGGTCGTGCTTCAAATCCAAAAAAGAAAGGACGATGGTAGAGGAGGTTACGATTCATACGTCTTTGCCGAAGATATTAATCACGCGCTCTGGGATGGAATCACACAGGAACGCCTTAAGATGTTTAACGGCGGATATGGCGGAGAAGTGGTATCACAGCATGATGTTACAACAGACTCGGAACACGTTGTCATGGCGCGTTGCGGGTTGAAGCTGGGTGTGCCGGCGGTCTTCGTTATCCCGGTCGGTCGTGGAAAGATCATCGTCTCGCGCCTGCAACTAAGAGGCCGCCTCGCGGAGACTGCAACGGAAAACGATCCCTTCGCAAGGAGGATCGATCCGGTGCTACAACGATACCTCCTGAATTTGTTAGGGTATGCCCTTGGGGAAAAAAGGGACTGATGGGATAGCTGCGTTATGAGAATCTACCACGGTCAACTTCAGTAAAGCCAATAAATCAATATCTCAAACCTCAAATTGAACATGTTGGTACGTCTCGGTCTTCTCGCATGTTTCTTTTGTCTTGTGCCCCTGCGGATTTGTGCGCAGGATCCCCTCATCGAGCGCCGCATCGATTCTCTCATCAGAATCATGACGCTTGAGGAGAAACTTGGTCAGCTCAACCAGCTTAATGGCGGATGGGATGAAAAGACAAAGCGCACAGCGCTCACGGAAGCGCAACGCGCAGTGGTGAGCAAGGGACTGGTCGGGTCGTTCCTGAACGTGCAGGGAGCAGATCTTACCCGTGAATTTCAGCGCGTCGCGGTTGAGGAGTCGCGCCTCGGGATCCCTTTGATGTTCGGGCTCGATGTGATTCACGGATACAGGACGGTCTTTCCCATTCCTCTCGCCGAGGCGAGCACGTGGGACCCGGAGCTCGTCGAACAATCGGCCCGCATCGCCGCCATCGAGGCCGCGGCGGCGGGGCTTCACTGGACATTCGCGCCGATGGTTGACATCGCCCGCGACCCACGCTGGGGACGCATTGCGGAGGGCTCGGGCGAGGATCCCTATCTCGGCTCCATGATGGCTGCTGCCCGCGTGCGAGGGTTTCAGGGGAGAAGTCTCACAGACTCATCGACGATTGTTGCATGCGCAAAACATTATGCCGCGTACGGCGGCGCAGAAGCCGGGAGGGATTATAGTACTGTAGATATTTCGGAACGAACCCTGCGTGAAATCTATCTGCCGCCGTTCAAGGCTGCAGTTGACGCCGGCGCGCTCACACTCATGAGCTCGTTCAATGAAATTGCGGGGATTCCTGCTACTGCGAACCGCAAGCTCATGACGAATATTCTCCGCGAGGAGTGGGGTTTCAAGGGATTTGTCGTGAGCGATTGGACCGCAGTCGCAGAGCTCCAGCGGCATGGCATCGCGGCTGACAAGGCCGGGGCCGCGATCAAGGCATTGACCGCGGGCGTCGACATGGAAATGGTGGGCGGCCTCTACGTCGAGGAACTTCCCGCAGTCATCCGGTCGGGTAAGCTCCCCGTAAGTGTGGTGAATGAAGCCGTGCGGAGAGTGCTGAGAGTGAAATTCATGCTCGGCCTGTTCGACAATCCCTATCGCAACTGCAACCCGGACCTGGAGAAGAAAATATTATTGTCGCCCCCTCATCGCGAAACGGCGCGGAAGAACGCGCAGGAAGCGATCGTGCTTTTACAGAACGAGAACCACCTGCTTCCCTTGAACAAAAATATTGGCGCGCTTGCCATCATCGGACCGTTGGCAAGAAGCCGCGAAAATCTCCTCGGTCCCTGGAGCGGGAACGGCAAAGCCGGGGATGCAGCACCGCTGATCGATGAGATCAGAGTTAAGGTTTCCCCGCTGACGAAGGTGTCGTACGCCGCGGGTTGTGACAGTACGTTCCGACAGCTTGAGGATGTAGACGAAGCCGTCCGGATTGCGAAGGGCGCGGACGTGGTGTTGCTGGTCCTCGGCGAGACGCGCGAGATGAGCGGTGAGGCTGCGAGCAGGTCAGAACTCGGGCTGCCCGGAGTTCAACTCGAGCTTGAGAAGCGGATCCAGTCGACGGGCAAGCCGGTCGTTCTGGTGTTGATGAATGGGCGTCCACTCGCCATCCCGTGGGAAGCGGCAAACATCCCGGCGATCGTCGAGACGTGGTTCCTCGGTGTGGAGGCAGGAAATGCCATAGCAAGTGTGCTGTTCGGCGATGCAAGCCCGTCGGGAAAGCTGCCGGTCACGTTTCCGAGATCTGTCGGTCAGATTCCCCTCTATTATAGTCACAAGAACACCGGTCGCCCCTTCGACGAGAAGGATAAATACACCTCGAAATATCTTGATATTTCCAATACGCCCCTCTTCCCATTCGGATTCGGCCTTTCGTATACCACCTTTGCGTACAGCGGACTGGAGGTTTCGAGTTCGAGGAGCGGTGGCGACGCGCTTATAGAGCTGACCGTCAATATTGAGAACACCGGCAAGCATAATGGCACTGAGGTGGTGCAGCTCTATATCCGTGATGAGGTGGCCAGTGTCACCCGCCCTCTGAAGGAACTGAAACAATTCCGTCGCGTCAGGCTTGGGCCGGAGGAGAAGCAAACGCTGCAGTTCACGCTGACAAAGAACGACCTCTCCTTCTACGATGCGAACATGAGTTGGATATTCGAGCCCGGGTGGTTCACAATATTTGTTGGTGGAAATTCGGAAGATGTGGTGGAGGCGAGAATTGAGATACGATGAAAACTTCTGTGCCACCCCTTCGGGGCTATAAAAACTATGACGTATGTTGTCTATAATAATTACAACCCTTCGGGTTTCTCAAAAAGCGTATGACTAATATCCGAACAAGCCCGAAGGGCTGGAATGATTTGAGAAATGATCATTGTGTTTGTGATTTTGAGAATTGCAATTTCGCAATTGTCCCGCTTCTGGATTCCGCTTGTGAGCGGGATTCCAGAAAGCAGAATTTAGGATTTATGAGCCGGAGGCTCATGCGCCTCCGGCGCAGATATTAGGATTTCGGATTTACCCTCGATCCTAGGGGCTTCGGATTTAATGAAGATAATAGCAAAACAAGTCATGACTCGCTACGATGGACTCTCCCTTCGAATATAAACCCGATGGAACCTTGCTATTGAATTCCCCGGTCTCGCTGCCGGAACTCCTCGATATGCTCATCGTAGGGGGAGGTCCGGCAGGCACCGCCGCGGCGTTTCATGCCAAAGAGCTCGGTTTGTCGGCGCTCGTGATCGATTACGACGACCTGATGAAACGCATTCGCGATTATCCCAAGGATAAACTCATCCTTCCGGATTTTGGCGGAGGCGATCAGATGAAATTTCCGAAGGGAGGAAACCTGATCTCCCTGCTTCATTTCCCGCCGCTGGATAAGGATGACATGTGCGCGACGTGGAAACGATTTTATCGCGAGAGCAGCATACCAGCACAGGTCGGCATTGAATTGCTCGGCATGGATCGCCGTGCGGACGGAATCTGGAACATCAAAAGTTGGAACCACAATACGAAAACCGAAAAGTACTATCTTGCAAAACACATTGCGATCGGCATCGGGCGCGGCGTTCCCCGGAGGTTCGATATCCCCGGGAACACCGACGGTATCGCCTACCGGTTGGCGGATGCTGCAGCGTACGTCGGCGCTCCGGCGCTTATTCTCGGCGGCGGAACGTCCGCGGCTGAAGCGGTCATCGCCATCTCGAATGCGAAGGCGAAAAGCAATGATGCATCCGCCGTCTACTGGTCGTATCGCGGCGATAAGCTTCCAAAAGTTTCCAAAGCCCTGGCAGAAGTTTTCTTCGATGCCTACATGGGCAACGGCAATATCCGGTATTTTCCCAACAGCGAGCCGGTCGCCGTTGTCACAGCCGACGATCGTAAGGATTATCTTTCGCTCCGCACGGACCGACGTTGTATCGAAGGAAGGCCGAATGAAACCGCCCACCTTGAATTTTCCAAAGAGTTTTGTATCGCGTGCATCGGTGAAGATATCCCCGAAGGGTTTCTCAATTCCATGGGTATCTTCATGGCAACCGGCGGACCTTCCAACAAGAAACGCATGGTGACCTCTCCGATTCTTGAAACGCAACAACCCAACGTGTACCTCATCGGGGATATTTTGAGCCAGGCATATCTCGAAACCGATAACTTCGACGGCGATCCGGCAACCTTCCGGGAGGTGAAACATCGCGGCAATATCAAGTCTGCGATAAGGGACGGTGTGCTGGTTGCAAAGGTTGCCGCACAACGGATTGCGGGGAAAAAGGAATTAGATATCGAACTTGATTTCGAGGAGGATGCAAAACAGGAAAAAGCTCCGCCGCCAAAAGAGAGAGCTCTCTCTATCGTCACGATGATTGTGGAAGGGGCGATGGCGCCAGCATCCGCAGGGAAGGAACAGGTCGAGGAGCCGCCGGCATATCTCATCAAGAAATTAGCCGGCAATGTTGAAGAAGATGAATTTGCCGTTAACCTTCACGGGATCACGACAATCGGGAGAAAATTTTGCGATATCGTCTTCCCCGAGGATGAGATGCTCTCCGAGCGGCACGCCTCTCTCATTCACAGCCTCGATGGGTATTCCCTCCGTGACGACGGAAGCGAAACCGGCGTCTTCCTGAAAGCTCAGGAGGGAAGGCTTGTTGAAGTGTTCTCCGGCGATCTTGTCAGATTGGGAAGACAATTCCTGTTGTTCCACAACGATGGAGGAAAATTCTCATTCAGCCATTACGATCAAACTGGAAAATTCATCAACACCCACATGCTGACGGAAAAAACCATCGTTCTCGGCAGAGACGCTCCCGACGTCACGCTGGAGGGCAAGGACATGACACTCTCCCGTCGTCATCTCTCGATCGCAGTCAAAGATGGAAAGGTTGTGATCAAGGACCTGAAAAGTGTGAACGGAACATATCTCAAGGTCAGGAACACCGTGAAGCTTGACGATCGTGACGAATTTCGACTTGGGAGGCAAGCCTTCACGTTAAGCGTGCAGAAAGAACGTGCCCCCGAAAGGATTCGCATAAGCACGAAAGCCACCGTTGTGCTTCCCGCTCCGTCCGAAAAACCTTCTCCGCCTCCGACCGTTCCAATTGCAAAGAAAGAGCCGATGCCGCAGGCGGGAAAAGGGGAGGCACCTGTCGGGATGCTGATATCATTTACAAACGCTGGCGGCAGCTTCGAAGTGAAGAAAGGGCAAACTATTTGTGAGGTTGCCGAGCAGAATGGCGTCAAAATCGTCGCCGAATGTCATGCGGGGATTTGTGGGAGCGATCCTGTGCGCATTCACTCCGGAAAAGAAAATTGCAATCCCGCCGGCGGCGATGAAAAGGGTACGCTCGAAGACATTTGCGGCTTGACGGCGGGGGAATGCCGGTTGGCGTGCATGGTGAAACCGACCGGTCCGCTTGTCGTGGAGATCATCAAAGCTTGAAAGCAATTTCCTTCGGCAGCTATTCGCACGTCGGGATGGTGCGGAAAGAGAACCAGGATTTCTTCGGAAAGTTCCCTGAGGACAATCTTGATCTCGCTCCTGCCAAGGGGCAGTTGTTCGTCGTTGCGGACGGTATGGGTGGGCACAATGCTGGTAGAGACGCCAGCGAGCTTGCCGTGAATATTCTCACGCATTACTACTTTACCATACCGAACGACGATATCGCTGAATCTCTCAGGCAGGCATTCCAGGGAACGAACGAACATATTTACCACTACGGCACGCACAGCCCGGAACATGCAGGCATGGGAACTACCTGTGTCGCGCTTGTGCTTCAGGATAATCACGCCTGCATCGGAAGCATCGGCGACAGCAGGATCTACAGGATCACGAAGCGGAGGATCCAGCAGCTCACACAAGATCACTCCAAGGTAGCCGAGTTGGTCCGGAGAGGAATCCTGACAAAAGAAGAGGCGAAGACTCATCCCGAACGATCGCATCTCTATCGTGCCCTGGGGACGAAACCCGTTGCGGAGGTGGATGTCATCGGCAATATTAATCTGAAAAACGATGAGTACTTTCTGATGTGCACGGACGGGCTATATAATCATGTGAGCGACAAAGAAATGCAGCAGCTTGTCATCGCAAATGAGCCTGAGCCTGCCTGCAGAGCCCTCGTGGAGCTGGCGAACGAGCGGGGCGGGCAGGATAACATCACGGTGCAAATAATTCATGTGACGGAACCGCGGGGCATCCTGGGGAAGATTCTGCGATGAGAATTTTGAGTTTTGAGATTCGTGCTTGTTTAGTATTTAGCAGGGTGTTGAAAAAAACATCGGTGCGCTTCGGACTCATCCCCTCGTCCCACTCGTCCCCTTCTCTATCCATAGAGAAGGGGATGTTGCGCTGGCTTTTTGAGCATCCCTCTCTAATGTTAGAGAGGGATTATAGGGTGAGTAAGGCGTCGGCAACATTTTTCAACACCCTGTTCGAGCTTCGGGTGCTGTCCTAATTCGATGATATTCTAAATCGCAGAGACCCAGAGACCGCAGAGATTTTCCCAAACGCCGATCGCTCTGCGGTTCTCAGTCCCGCCTCCAGCGGGACGACTCTGCGTTGAAGAGTTACAATTCAAAGTAGGACAGCACCGCGCTCCGCGCCATTTAGGATTTTGTCGAGAATCATTGTAGGTTTACTGATTAAAGAATTGTGGAATATGGATTCACCAATCATCGGGAAAATCTTAGATAACACGTACAGAATTACCGGCGTTCTCGGCAAAGGCGGTATGGGTACCGTGTACAAGGCGCATGATGAGATGCTCGATAAAGACGTCGCCGTGAAGACGATCGATCCCCTGCTTGCCCAGGACCGGGAATTTCTGAGACGCTTTCAGAGCGAGGCCCGGGCGCTCGCAAAATTGGAGAATCCTAATATTGTCTACGTGTATGCACTGAAAGAGACAGACATCGGGTTTTGCATCGTCATGGAATTCGTCGACGGTTGGACGCTGTCGGATATGATGAAAGAGCAGGGTCTCCTCAAGCTCGAGAAGACCGTGGCAATTTTCAAGCAGATGTTGCTCGCGTTCGATTTTGCGCATCGTATGGGAATTATTCACCGCGACATCAAGCCGGGCAATATCATGCTGACACGTGACGATCGCGTCAAGGTCACGGATTTCGGACTTGCGAAGATCCAGCAGAGCTCCGCAGGTGCAACCGTGACGGTCGGAAAGATCATGGGAACAATTCCCTATATGTCCCCGGAGCAGGCGAAAGGATTGGGCGACATCGATAACCGGAGCGACATCTATTCTCTCGGTATGACCTTCTATGAGGCGCTCGTCGGAAGGCTTCCATTCACCGCGGACATGTCCGATCTTGCGATCCTTCAGGCAAAAGTCGAGGGCAATATCCCACCTCCCGACAAATTCAAGACGGATCTCTCGAAGGACCTCGTCAGAATTGTCATGAAGGCAATTCATAAAGATCCTGCCAAACGTTATCAAACGGCGAAGGAGATGTTGGATGAAATCGAGCGCGTAACGTCGGAGGAGAAAACTGAAACGAAAAAAACTCCTTCCAGAAGCGTCTTGATCGCCATCGCTGCGATTCTGGTTCTCATCATATCCGGCTACGTGCTTTACGTTCGGGTGAATCGCCAGGAGGCCGTCATTCCCCAGGCGACGGAGTCCCCTGGACAACAGGTTATTTCTGTTGATAGCGCCAGGGGGAAAAATATGAGCGAGCTTACCGACACCGTCGCGAGGAGCGCTCCGCCTCCTTCTGTGTCCGGAACCGGGACGCTGGTGGTCCGGGCCGTGCCATCGGGTAGCGTGTCGGTTGCTGAGATGCGCAAGCCTTCCAGTTCCAGTCAGCCGGCTTCGTTTGAACTTGATCCAGGTCACCATACTGTCGTCATCAGCAATCCGGGGTGTGGCGAAAAACGTATTTCAATTGAGATCCAAAAAGGAGCATCGACGAATTTGAAATGCTACTTCGAGTCTCACGTGAATATCCAGTCGTTGGATGAGTCGGGCGATCCCTTTTTTGGAACGATTATGGTCGATGGCGTCAATACCGGCCTGTATACCCCGAGGAGCGGCTACCGGCTGGACTGCGGCAAACACACCATCGCCGTAACGCGCGTGGGATACACAACCGTCGAGGGTTTGCAGGAAGTGAATGTCCAGCCGGCGCTTGAAGAGAAAACATACGAGTTAGTGTTTCATTTGAAAACGGAATAGAGTATATTTGGCGGAATGATACTGCTCAGAATGAGAATGCCTGGAATGAAATTCCTCCGAAGGAGTCCTTCGGACAAA
>DASYTP010000265.1:0-7443 GCA_036002145.1 Bacteroidota bacterium
CCTCAAAGAGAAAAAAATACTTGATATGACGTTGCATGAGAGTGCTTGGAGGGTATGTTTTGCATGTCATCATCGCGCGTTCTCCGAAAGGAATTCCATGAACCTGATGCCATAATATAATCATGGTTTCTCTGAGATTCAACCCCAAGTAGTGCCTCAGTGTGCAGCGACGGCCTGCATCGACCTCCCCCGTGGCTCCCTCCTTCGCAAGGAGGGGGCGCAAAACATCCTCCCCTTGCGAAGGGGTGGATTATAGGAGGGGTTTGTGCGTGGATGCTCAATCAGATTTTGGTTTATTGACTCGAATTGACGCACTACCCGTCTTGCCTTTGATTTGCCAAATCGATACTTTCAAACCGAATGGATAATCTCCATAAAGGCATTCGTTGATGGCTGAGAGGTTACAGGTTCTTCTTGCTGAAGATGACGATCAGCTTCGCGACACGCTGGCATTCCATCTATCCGAGGAGGGATACGACGTAACGACTGCAGCCGACGGCCATACTGCAATACCGCTTCTGCATGGAAGACCGTTCGGTCTCGTCATTCTTGACTTGAAAATGCCCTACATCGACGGCTTCCAGGTTCTGAAATTCATCAAGACAACTTTTCCAAAGACCAAAGTCATTATCCTGACGGCGTACACGGATCTGGCAAGCATCACCAAATGCAAAGAACTCGGCGCCGATGAAGTTGTCGCAAAGCCGTATAGTTTTCCGCATTTGTTCTCGGTGATAGCAGGGGTGATGAAGGGGGAGGGAGGGTAATAGTTAATAGTTAATAGTTATTAGTTATTGGTTACTGGTTACTGATTACAGGTTTGAGGTTTGGGGTTTGGGGAATCAGGATTCAGGATTTTGGAATGATGCTTGGGTTAGGTCGAACCGCAAAACCGTAAACGCAAACCGCCCGGTCGCTTACTCATCTCCTCTTCGCCGTTGAACGCCTGATCGGATGCGCTTCCGTGTTGAAGATGACCTCATCGAACGGGAGGGTTTCCTTCGGCGCGAAGATCAGATAGAGATACTTCAGAGTTTCTGCGAAGAAGAAACTTTCCATTCCGTCCGCTTTCTCCTTCGTTGTGACGTCTTTCAGATAGGCATAGCCGGCATCCGTTTTGCAGTACTTCACGATACTGCGGAAATACGTCTCCCCCATCCGGAGGTAGACGCTGTCACCGGTAAAATGGTAAAGGTAATATGCCGATTCGATGCTTTCGGGCCGGAGATAATACCGTTTATCCCTGACGCTCATCGTCGAGTAATCAATCTCTTCCGGCTCAATATCGTAGAGATTCCACATTCTGAAACATGATTCCTGGAGCCGTCGCGCCCGCTCCACGTCACCCGCGAGACAGAGCGTGGCGGGGAAAAAAGCTTCGAGAGCTCCGAAAGATGTCCCGGTTCGTTTTCCGGTATTCATGTTGACTTGCCCGTACCACAACTCGCCGTGAGTCGTGTCGGCAACATATTTCTCGATCGCTTTGAAGCTCTCATCCCACATCGCCTTGCAGTCTTCATCGCCGAAGAGCAGCCACGCCTTGAGGAGATATTCATAGTACGAATCGATCGCGCCGCCGATGTGGCTGATCGTATCGACCCACTCCCCCGTTTCTGCATTTATCCAGGTGCCGACAAGACCGATCTTCGAGCGGCGATTGTAAAGCTGCACGAGCGCGTTCTTTGCCTTATCATAGTAGACCGGATTTTCAGTAAGCTTGCTGAGCGTGCCGAACTCGATCAACGCGGTCCCGATCTCGGCGGGATTATTCACCGAGTCGCGCGTCTTGCCGGTCTGGAGATGAACATAGCGGCATGGTATCCCGGTTCGCGTGTCATAGATCGGCAGAAGTCGTTTGCCCAGGTCCTCCGCCAGGTTCAGGAATTGTTTGTCCCCATCCATCTGATAAGCCGAAAGAAGTCCCCCCAACAACCGGATGGTGATTTCAAAAGCCTGTACTTCGATGTTTTTATCAAATGAGAGGCTGTCAAGTATGAGCCTCTTTGTATCCTCGGCCTCCTTCGTAAGCCCCATGACGAGCATCACATCGTACGCGTCGACCGGCGTCATGTACAGCGAAGAGGCGTACCAATCATGCGGTTGCATGGTCAAAGGTTTGAGGGCATCGTGTCCCCGCGCGTATTTGTTGTAGGAATTCCACGCGTGGAGAAACTCATTTTTTACCTCCAAAGAGACTGTTTCAGAGGGTTTTTGAGAAATTGCTGAAAGTGGAAACAAAATGCCGAGGACCAGGAAGTACCCTCCGAACCGACCGTAAAAGTGCTGCATGAGATTTTTCCCTTTTACTGAAAGTGACATGTAGTATAGCATTTCCCGGCTGTAGATTCAAGAAATCGATTCAAAATAATTAAAAAAAGTTCTTTGAAATGATAAATATTCTTTGTATGTTTGTGCTGCAATCAACAGTACACCGTTGTATCGCTTTTAAGATCGTGCTGATGTGTCGTTTGAACCAGTTGTTAGTAAAGCGTCGCCAGCAATCAAAAATCGCAACAAATGGTGAAACAGTGAGTGCCATTATTGCGATTTCGCTATTTTAGAAGCATTCAAAGTTGGCGTACACTTTTCCCAGGTATTGGGAGAACAATACAAACAAGAAAGGATATGTTCCATGGAAAAAGGAACTGTCAAATGGTTCAACGGAGCCAAAGGTTATGGCTTCATTTCACGTCAAGGCGGCGAAGATGTATTCGTCCACTTCAGAGCGATCTCCGGCGACGGGTATAAAAACCTGAACGAAGGCGATCAGGTCGAATTTGAAGTCGAGCAGGGCCCCAAAGGCCTTCAGGCTACGAACGTCGTAAAGATATAAACGTCTTTACTGAACATTACCCCGCCCCGAGAATATCGGGGCGGGGTTTTTTATTTTATCTTGCGACTCCGTGCAACAAGACCTATATTTCCCACGAATACACACTGCACGCTATGTCTGACGAACCGTACCTCGACGCTCTGGATCTTTGCCGGCACTATCGCCGCGGACCGCACGTTGTTCGGGCACTCGACGGAGTCTCGCTCGCCATCAGGCGCGGCGAGTATATCGGAGTCGTGGGCTCGTCCGGATCCGGCAAAACCACCCTGCTCAATCTCCTCGCCGGATTGGACACACCGACCTCGGGCGCATTGAAGTTCTCGGGGAGATCGTTTACCTCCATGTCACGTCGTGAGCTTGCATCCTACCGTGCACACAATGTCGGAATGATTTTTCAATCGTTCAATTTGATATCTCATTATTCTGCGTTGCAGAACGTCGAGACGGCTCTCCTCTTCAACAATACCTCTCCCGAAAAGCGACGGCGCCTGTCGACCGCCATGCTCGAGCAGCTCGGGCTCGCAGACCGGCTGGCGCATCGGCCGGCGGATCTCTCCGGCGGGGAACAACAGCGCGTGGCCGTCGCGCGCGCCATTGTGAAGAACCCGGAAATATTGTTCGCCGATGAGCCGACCGGCAATCTGGATTATGAAAACGCCCTGCAAATCTCCTCGCTCATGACCGGCCTGAACAGGAACGGACTGACGATAGTCCTGGTCACGCATAATCTCGAATTGGCGCAACAGCAATCGCACCGAACGATCCGTATGCAATATGGACACCTGGTTGCGGACGAGGCAGTCCATCGTCCGGGAGAACCAGGGACGTGAACTTCCGGGACCTGGTCGTTATCTCCACGGGCAATCTGCGGCGCATGAAGCTCCGCACCCTTCTGACGTCTGCCGGCGTTTTGATTGCCATCGCGGCGTTCGTCTCGATGTTGTCGTTCGGCGCAGGGAGCCAGCAAAACATCGAGCAACAGTTTAACAAGCTCGGGCTCTTCACCACCATGCACGTATATCCGAAGGATGGATCGAAGAATTCCGATTCGAGCTCTTCTCCCAGGCTCGACAAGGAGGCGATCGAGCGGATCTCAAGCATTCCCGGCGTCAATCTCGTCTATCCCTACGATGCGTTTTCCGTGAATGTCTCCCTCGGCGACACCATCGTGCAATCAAAAGCACAGGCGCTCTCGTCTGTGGCGTTTCAAACGAAGATTTTCTCGACACTGCTTGCCGGCTCGTCGTTCACCTCCGACACGTCCCGGGAAGCGATCATATCGGATGAATTGCTGAAGAAAGCTCATATTGATACACCGAAAACAGCGATCGGCAAATCCGTCGTCATCTCTGTGAAGGTTTCAACCATCGATAGCGGATTGACGCATATCTTCGTCGACAAGGGGGAGTCCCTGTTCGACCGGGCAAAGCGTATCGATATCGACTCGCTATTCAAAAAAGCTTATCGCTCCCGCATTCTCCGATCCGAAGCGAACGAGGTCGCCCGGCGATTTGTTAATGGTTTCATGAATGCCCAGGAAGTTATCAGCGACACGCTCACCATCTGCGGCGTCCGCGAGTCCAGACGCATGGGACGCACAAGGATCGAGCCGGTTATTATCCCCTTTGAAACCGCACAGAGGTTTAAGACGGGTGGTTTGGGTGGAAGCCCGATGGAGATCATGGCAGCGATCACCAGCGGCACACTCTTCTCCGAACAGGATCGGTTGGAAGGCCAAAACTTTTCACAGGTCACGCTCGATTTCGATCCGAAAGTCCCGTACACCAGGATCAAAGACACCGTTGAAGGGATGGGTTATCGAACGTTCAGCTTTGCCGCAGAGTTCGAGGAAGTTCAGAAAGTATTTCTCTATTTCGATATGGCGCTCGGCCTCATCGGCTTGATCGCGCTTTCGACGGCGTCGCTGGGAATCGTGAACACGATGGTTATGTCGATTAACGAGCGAAGGCGGGAGATTGGCATTTTGAAATCGCTCGGAGCCTACGAGACCGATATCCGGGCGTTGTTTCTGGTGGAATCAGGGGCAATTGGTTTTCTTGGCACGACCGCTGGAATCGCCTTCGGCTGGATTATCACCCGTGTTGCTTCGGCAATCGCGAAACATTTTATGGAAAAAGAGGGGATCCCGGCCGTAGATTTGTTCGCCATGCCGCTCTGGCTCATCGGTATTGCCGTCACGGTTGGCGTGGGAGTAAGCGTCGTGGCTGGATTGTATCCCGCCGCCCGGGCGGCGCGCGTGGATCCTGTGGCGGCATTACGGAACGAATGAGCGTAAAACTGTAATTTGCAATTTCCGATTTCCGATTTGCAAATCGAAAATTGCAAATTGAAAATTCATTAAGGTGCATCGGCCAATTCACAAATAGTTAACAACCTCCAAGGAGATTTGCCATGCGAATAGCTCTCATCGTTTTACTTGTCATCACTGCGACGAAGGCACATGCCGGCGGCGTCGGGAAAGAGGTTACGTATACAGCCGATAGTCTCACAATGAAAGGCTATCTTGCGTACGACGACACACAGAAAGGGAAACAACCCGGCGTCCTCATCGTCCACGAATGGTGGGGTCACAACGACTACTCACGAAAACGGGCCGACATGTTGGCCGGACTCGGCTATGTGGCGCTCGCGCTCGATATGTACGGCAACGGGAAAAAAGCCGACCATCCGGATGATGCGGGAAAGTTTGCATCCGAAGTCTCGGGCAACATTGTCGTGATGAAAGCCCGATTCATGGCGGCGATGGATTATTTGAGGAACGATTCTCACGTCGACCCCAAACGGATCGCCGCAATCGGCTACTGTTTTGGCGGAGGAGTCGTCTTAGCCATGGCCCGGGAGGGAGCAGACTTGAGAGCCGTCGTGAGTTTTCACGGCAGTCTGGGCACACAACGTCCGGCTCAGAAAGGAAAAGTGAAGGCCAAAATCCTGGTTTGCAACGGCGCGGAGGACAAATTCATTTCTGCGGATGACATCCAGAAGCTCAAATCCGAGATGAAGTCGGCGGGGGCTGAGCTGAAGTTCATAAATTACCCCGGCGCAGTCCACGGATTCACAAACCCTGCAGCCACTGAAATGGGTAAAAAGTTTAATATTCCGATAGCTTACAATGAGGATGCGGACAAGAAGTCGTGGGCCGAGATGGAGAAATTGTTCAAGTCAGAACTCCGACTTCTTACCACGCCTCATCCCCGATAGAACTGGGAGTTCTCGCGAGTATGTGTGTTTTTTGCTCACTTCCCACATTCTAAATTTTTTTTCACTTGACATTCGAGCTATCCTGTTGTAGATTATTTAAGATAGCCAGCATCGTCAATGAGACGCTCATAGAAGGAGTAGACTGGCTCATCGATAAGTTTATCCATGTCGCTGGAAGAAGATATATACCCTCCTAATATATCTTGCGACATAACGGAGCAGCAGGCAACAGTACTCCCCTGCTGCTCCGGTCTATTTGTAAGGCCCACCCCAACACCGACGAGGACGCCAGTTTATTCCATTTCAATCTCTGCTGGAATGAGTTGTTCTCGCGGCTGGAGCACAGGTCGCGGTAAAAACCTTCGAATCAGAGCGGGTATTCTCTCACGCCATTGGTCGACTTTGACATACACGACGGGGACAAGCACGAGCGTCAGCAAGAGCGAGCTTGTCAGGCCTCCGATGAGCGCCCAGGCGAGTCCACTCTTCCACTCCGAACCGGCACTCGCCCCGAACGCTATTGGAGACATACCGACGATCATCGACGCGGTCGTCATGAGGATTGGACGGAGACGCGTCTGTGCAGCCTCAAGAAGGGCATCGTGAGTAGAGAGTTGTCGCTCCCGGCGCATCTGGTTCGTCCGGTCGACGAGGAGAATCGCATTTTTCCCCACCAGTCCGACAAGCATGATGATCCCGAGCATAGTAAAAATGTTGAGCGCTTTCATCGTCAATGCGAGCGCAAGAAATGCGCCGATCACCGCAACAGGAATAGAAAAAAGCACAACGAACGGATAGAGGAACGAATCGTACAGCGCAACCATGATGAGATAGACGAATAAGATCGCCGCCATCAGCGCAAGACCGAGACTGCCGAACCCTTCCGTCCTGTTCTTCTCGTCCCCGCTGAACGTAAGCTCTACTCCCTGCGGAAGTGGGGAGATGAAAATCGCTTTCCGGATATCCGCGGCGATGTCCCCCGAGGGACGACCGATCGCCTGTGAGAGCACGTTTACTGAATAGTTGCGGTTTTGCCTCTGGAGCTTCGACGGACCGGAAGCAAGCCCGATCGTCGCAAACTGGTTCAACTCGACAACCTGCCCCTTCCGGTTCACGAACGTCAGGCGGCCGATATCCCCCGTCTTGGATCGATCGAACTGATCGAGCACAATACGGATCGGATACTCGTTCGCCCCCTGTCGGAATTTAGAGTCGTCATCGCCATTGAATGCAATCCGCAATCCCGCACCCACTTCGCCCAACGTGAGCCCCAGGCTTGCCATTTTCTCGCGGTCAACCTCGATGCGCATCTCGGGTTTCCCTTCTTCCGACGAGAGTCGCACATCGGCTGTACCCGGAATCTGTTTTACCATCTCCGCCAGCTGCTCGGC
>DASYTP010000266.1:0-21250 GCA_036002145.1 Bacteroidota bacterium
ATCGCGATCACGATAACCCTCATCGTCATTATTATCACGTTCCTTCGTAGAATACTCTTCTCCTTCCCCGCTGTTCTCATCCTTTGTCGTGCTTAATTGGGTGTAGCAACCGCCAAAGAGTGCCAGAATCAGCACCAGAGCCGCCGGGAAGATATACGCGGTAAACTTGATTCTCATACAATCCTCACTTTCTGAAATGAACCATCTATATAGAGACAATAAGGGTGCCAATTTACCTCACCGAACTAATTCAATGTAATTATATCAATTCAAGAAAACAACAGAACGTGAGAATAAACCGGAAAAATGTGCTGTAGCATCAAAAAGACAGTTTGGCAATAATCGTGGAATTTTCGATACAACGGCTCACTTTACATATTCCAGTTGAAGAATTCGCGTTCCCAGCGATATATTCTGTTGGTTCGCCAGCACATCTTTTAGAACAATTCCCAGCATGAGGCCGTTTCCCACGGAAGCCCGGAATCCAATATTGAGATAACCTCGTCCACTGCCCAGGGCATCCCGGTTGCTGTCATTAATGGCGAAATCATACTCCCCGAGCAGTGACAGAAACGGCCCGAAAGATTTCTCCGCGCCGACGAAGAGGTTAATGTCGTCGTCCCCATCATCATCCTCAAAACTATAGTTCATTCCGCCGTGGAGGCTTAGATGTCCCATGGCCTCATAATTTTTACTCCCCACGGCATATAATCCGGGGGATTTGATGGTATACCGGCTGAGGCGATCGACGTAAATCTCCTTCCCCTGTGACGAAAATCCCAGGGCGATTGCTGGTACAAGTAAACTTTCCTCGATGAGACGAAGCTTGATGCTCGCGCCGGGGGAACGGTTCCACTCCGGGTGATCGTTGCCGATGATGTTTGTCCCGCCGTACGAGATGCCGAAAAGTAAACGGTTGAATGCCCCCACAGTCACCCCCGTGAGCACTCCGCCGGATTCAAAGAATTCCATGTCAAGTGCGATTTCGCCGTGGGGGACGATTCCTGCCGTGGGCAGGTCAATAAGATAGCGAGGTTCGATCGTTGCTTCGGCTCCGGCAGATCCCTGGGAGTAGGATGGAGGCACGTAGGCGGCAAGAAATCCCACACAAAACAGGAAGAATAATTTACCCATTCTCATGCGTGAAATATAGTGAATAGATAATCTTCAACCAATTCAGCAGTCGGTTCGGCCATTGCATTTCTCGCAAAAAGACTCTACATTATTTCAGAAACGAAACTGATAACAACGATGTTGTAGATAGCGCGTCGGTAACATTCACCAATTTTATTGAGAGCGCGTATGAGTTATGCGGCTACGATCGGGGAGTTGAGGAAGTCCGGCTACAAAGTTCTTTCCGTGAAAGATGAAATCCGGAAGAATCTCATCGAAAAAATCAATCGGCATGAGCAGTTGTTCCCGGGTATCATCGGGTTTGACGAGACGGTGATCCCCGCCATCACCAATGCGCTTCTCGCGAAGCACGATCTCATGTTGTTGGGATTGCGGGGACAGGCCAAATCGCGCATCGTCCGCCAATTGCCGTCGTTGCTCGACGAGTATATTCCGGTCATGAAAGGATGCGAGATTAACGATCATCCGTTCACGCCGGTCTGCAAGCGCTGCGTCGATATGGTCCGGGAATGCGGGGATGCGACACAGATCGAATGGCTGCATCGTGATGCGCGCCTCGGGGAAAAACTTGCAACGCCCGATGTGACGATTGCGGATCTTATCGGCGACATCGATCCGATCAAGGCGGCGTCGCAGCGATTGCATTACTCGCACGAAGGCGCGATCCACTTCGGGATCATTCCCCGGACGAACCGGGGTATCTTTGCCATTAATGAGCTGCCCGATTTGCAGCCGCGCATCCAGGTGGGGCTGTTTAACATCATGCAGGAGAAAGATATTCAGATACGCGGGTTTAACGTTCGCATTCCGCTCGACGTGTTCATCGTCTTCACGGCGAACCCGGAAGACTACACCAACCGCGGGAACATCATCACACCGCTCAAGGACCGGATCGATTCACAGATCTTCACGCACTATCCGCGGACGATCGACGATGCAATCAAAATAACGGAACAGGAGGCATGGGTCAATCGCAACGGGGGCGACGTCGTCGTTCCACGGTATTTCAAGGAAATCATCGAGCAGATCGCCTTCGAGGCAAGGAAGAGCGAGTTCGTCGATCAAAAGTCGGGCGTCAGCGCCCGTTTGACGATCGCCGCGATGGAAAACCTCGTGAGCAATGCAGAGCGGCGTGCCATCGTTACGAGCGATACCATGATTGTACCCCGCATCAGCGATCTGCCCCACGTTCTGCCCGGACTCACGGGCAAAGTCGAGCTCGTCTTCGAAGGCGAGCAGGAAGGCCCCGCGAAAGTGGGAAGAGCGCTCATCGGCAAGGCGGTGAGAGAGGTGTTCAAGAAGTACTATCCCGATCCCCTCCAGCGCAAACCGTTGCGTGTCCACGCGGCCGAGATGCGCCAGGCGCCCGAAGATCTCGAGTACGGAAAGATCATCTCCTGGTTTGAGTCGGGAAACAAGATCGATATCTCCGATGACATGCCGCTGAACGAGTACTTCGGCGAGCTGGACAGGGTTAAGGGACTGCGGGATGTGACAAAAAAACATCTGGACCTGTCGGAGAATAACCGTCACGAGCTCGCGTCTGCGATGGAATTTACGCTCGACGGCTTGCACCAGTTCTCAAAGATCGCCAAGGATGAAGTCGACCACAACGTCGAGTACAAAGACCTGGTGGGAAGTATTTTCACCGGGCGGGCGAAAAGCGAGGAAGACGATTGAAACAATTCAAAAGGCAAAATTAAAAATTAAAAAAGGAATGAAGAGCCCGCGTCGAAACAATGATAGCGGCGTACCAGGTCCATAGCTGATTCGTTCTTATGGTGTCATAGTGCGGTCACAACCTTTTTGCCTTTTTCATTTTTAATTTTTCATTGACCCATGCGTTTCCGCTACAGCAAATGGACCCCACAGTCGCAGACCGATGAGCAGCGGCTGGAGAGCCTGATGTCGCTCTTCAGTAACCTGCTCATTCAAACGAGCGGGGACGTCGAAGAAGCGATCGAGTGGCTTCGCCAGCTGGCGCAGGAGTACGGCCTCTTCGATGAAAACCTGTCGCTCGAAGACCTCATCGCCAAACTGAAGGAGATGGGAGTCATCGAGGAGGCGAAAGAGACACTCGTCCTGACGACGCGCGGCATTCAGCGCATCCGGCAGGATGCGCTGAGAGAGATCTTTACTTCATTACGTAAGGGGGGGATCGGGTCGCACGACATGCCACAAACGGGGACCGGCATCGACCGTTTGAGCGAAACGAAGAAGTGGTCGCTCGGCGATGCCCCGACGAATATCGACCTCACATCGACGATGACGAATGTCTTTAAGCGCGACGGCATCGAGAAGTTTACACTGAAGGAAGAAGACCTCGAGGTCTACGAGACCGAGCATATGACATCGTGTGCAACGGTGCTCATGCTCGATATCAGTCACAGCATGGTGCTGTACGGGGAAGACCGGATCACGCCGGCGAAGCAGGTCGCGCTCGCGCTTTCCGAGCTTATCATGATGAAATACCCGAAGGATTACATTGCTCTTGTCGTCTTCGGCGATGATGCGAAGCTTGTGAGTCTCAACGAGTTGCCGTTCCTCAACGTCGGCCCGTATCATACCAACACGCGTGCCGGACTTCAGCTGGCACGCAACCTGCTGCGCCGTCGCAAGATGGTGAACAAGCAGATTTTCATGGTGACCGACGGCAAACCGTCGGCGATTTTCGATAACAGCGGGAGATTGTACAAGAATTCGTTCGGTCTCGATCCACGCATCGTGAACAAGACGCTCGATGAAGCCGTCGCCTGCCGGCGGGAGAAAATCACGATCAGCACGTTCATGGTGGCGCGCGATCCGTACCTCATCAACTTCGTGGAAGAGCTCACCAAAGCCAACTGCGGCAGGGCGTACTACTCAGGACTCCAGAATTTGGGGGAGTTTGTGTTTGTGGATTATATAAGGAATAGAAGAAAGAAGTTTGGGGCGGGGTAGGCGCAATTCATTCAAACAAGTTCTTGTCCGATCTTGCCGATCGAATTGTGACAGGTGATCCCGGTCCCCCGTAAACCTTGCGAAGGTTCAGCATTGATAAATCCCCCTCAAACCTTCGCAAGGTTCTCAAGCCACGCACAGCTCCACCGATCCATCAATCCAATATTCCATCTTTCCATCATTCCATTTCTCCGCCACTCTCCTTTTGATTTTCACTCAGATTTTCTGCATTTTATCACCGTATCGATATGCTGCTCATAATTCCCGCTGTTGAAATCAAAGGTGGTAAGTGCGTCCAGATGGTGCAGGGCACCGAGGGATTTGTCTATTCCGACAACCCCATCGAGATGGCGAAACTCTGGCGCAAGGAGAACGCGAAAACGCTCCATGTGACCGACGTGGATGGCGCGTTCGAAGGTCAACTGGTGAACTTCGACGTCATCGAGCGTATGGTGAAAACCGTCGACATTCCCATCCAACTCGGCGGCGGGTTACGGACGTTTGAAGAGGTAAAGAAAGCCCTCGATATCGGGATTTATCGTGTCGTCATCAGTACGATGCTGATCGAAGAACCCGATGAAGCAAAGCGCACCCTCGATGCGTTCGGTGCGACCAAGATCGTCCTCGGTATCGATGCGGAGAATGGCATCGTGCAAACCAGGGGCTGGACGAAGGACTCCGGTCTCACCGCCATCACTGTTGCACTCAACGCTAAACAGCTGGGATTCAAACGGATTGTTTACACCGACATTATGCGGTTCGGGATGATGGCCGGCCCGAACTTTGAGGCCACGAAGACGCTGGCAGAGAAATCCGGCATGCGCATCACCGCCTCGGGCGGGGTGGGAGGACTCGAAGATCTCCTGAAACTCCAGGAACTTGAGCCGCTCGGCGTCGACTCGGTTGTCATCGGTCGTGCACTGTACGAGAACAAATTCTCATGCCAGGGGCTCTGGCGAATGTGCGAAGCGGGCGAATACCCCTACACGGCGAAAGTATGAAGGTCGTTGTCATCGGCCATCTCTGCCTCGATGTTATTCAGCATCCCGGCGGCACAGAAACAAAAGGATATGGCGGAATATTCTTCTCCGTTGCCGCGCTGGCGAATCTTCTTCCGCATTCCGATACTGTCGCCCCCGTCTTCGGCGTCGGCAAAGACGATTACGATGCGCTCATCGCGCGGTTACGGGAGTATCCCAACGTTGATACGGACGGCATCTACCGTTTTCCCGGCCCTTCGAACCAGGTTCATCTCTATTATAAAGACAACTGTGAGCGTGTGGAGTGTTCGAAACACATCTCCGAACCGATTCCGCTCAGGAAGATTCGCGCTCACCTCGATGCCGATCTGATCTTTGTCAATATGATTTCGGGAGCCGATATCACGCTTGATACACTCGATGAAATCCGGATGGACGTGAGGGAGCGCCACACGCCGGTGTACCTGGATGTCCACAGCCTGACTCTGGGGATCAACGCAGATTTTAGCCGGTTTCATCGGCCGGTGGAACTGTGGCGCCGGTGGTTGTTCATGATTCACGCCGCACAGATGAATGAACAGGAGGCAGCAGTCCTGACGCCCGAACATCTCGACGAAACTACGCTTGCGAAACACACTCTTTCACTCAATACCAACGTTCTGAATATTACACGCGGTGAGCGGGGATGCACCACGTTCGTGGATGAGCACAAACACCTCCACCGCTTCGATATTGGAGGCATCGACGTGAAAGAAACGATCGACCCGACCGGTTGTGGCGATGTTTTCGCCGCGGCATACTGCGCCCGGTATATGAAATCGAATGACGTTTTTTCTTCCGCCCAATTCGCGAATCGCGTTGCGGCGCGCAAGGCGGCGATGTCGGGTTCGGGACAGATCGACCTCCTGTCGTCATTCCGGCTGCAGGACGAGGCAACAGAGAAGGCCGTATCGTGACCGTCGCCTTGATCGGCTATGGCAAGATGGGGAGGGAGATCGAGCGGGTTGCATCGGAGAGAAACCTCTCCTTGCGAACGATCTTTACCTCCAGGAATAATCCACAAGGTACCGGATTGACGAAACAGGCGCTTCACGGGGTCGATGTCTGCATCGATTTCTCGACTCCAGTGGCAGTACTGACGAACATCGAGGCGATAGCCGCGTGCGGCAAAAACGTTGTCGTCGGGACGACGGGATGGTATGATAAGCTCGAAGAAGTGAAAAAACTGGTGAAAGCAAAAAAAATCGGCATGCTCTATTCACCTAATTTTTCGCTCGGGATGAATATTTTCTCCCAGGTGCTGACATCGGCTTTGCGGTACATCGATAAGTTCGACGTGTATGATGCCGCAATTCAGGAAACGCATCATGCCGGAAAGGCCGACAGTCCCAGCGGAACGGCAATCGCCCTCGGGGAGATTATCCTCCAGCATTTGCGATGCAAGAAAGAACTCCTTTATGAAACGGCGCATCGCGCCATTAAACCACGGCAGCTTCATGTCACGTCGACGCGCATTGGTCACGCCGTGGGAGAACATAGAGTGCGCTTCGACTCGGAGGCGGACAGCATCGAGCTTGTTCACACTGCAAGGAATCGCGCCGGGTTTGCCCTCGGCGCCTTGATTGCTGCCGAGTGGCTGAAAGGGAAGAAGGGTGTATTCACTATGAAGGATGTATTGACGTGATGGTGATATGAAGAGAAAACTGTTATTCCGGGGGACCGGCACCGCCCTGGTTACGCCGTTCAATGCCAGGGGTGACGTGGACGAGAAGGCGTTGCGAAAGCTTGTGGAGTACCAGGTGAAAAATGGGGTCGAAGCACTTCTACCGACAGGTACGACCGGCGAGAGCGTAACGCTCGAAGAAGATGAACAGGTGCGGGTGGTCGAAATTGTCGTGGATCAAACCAAAGGGCGCGTTCCGGTGATTGCCGGCGCGGGAAGCAATTCGACGAAAAAAGCAATTGCGTTGGCGCATCGTGTGTTATCTGCGGGCGCGGATGGCGTGCTCTCCGTCGCCCCTTACTATAATAAGCCGACGCAGGAGGGCTATGTTCAACACTATGCTGCGATCGCCTCCGAGGCCGAGGGGCCCGTGGTCGTGTACAACGTGCCGGGGCGAACTGCGAGCAACATCGAGGCATCCACCACCTTGCGCATGGCCGAGGAAATCCCGACGATCGCCGGCATAAAAGAAGCCTCGGGCAATTTCGGTCAGATCATGGAAATCCTGCGCCATCGGCCTGCAGGATTCGGCGTCTGGTCGGGCGATGACGCGTTCACCCTTCCCTTGATCGCCCTGGGCGCAGACGGCGTAGTTTCGGTTGTGTCGAATGAAATACCTAAAGAATTTTCCGAAATGGTGCGTCTCTGCTTGAAGGGAAAATTTGAGCAGGCGGCCAGGCTCCATAACCGGTTGCTTGATCTGATGAACTTCAACTTCGTGGAATCCAATCCCATTCCCGTCAAGGCTGCTCTCGCCATGATGGGAATGATCGGGGAGCGTTATCGCCTGCCGATGGTGCCGCTGAGCGCCAAACATCGTCCGCAGTTGAAGAAGCTGCTTCACGAACTTGGACTCCTCAATTGATATGATGCTCCAGCAGATCATCGAACGTATGTATGGGCTCCCGCCGGAGAAGATCGACCGCGACGACGCGCTGGAAACAATCCGGGAATTGAAGGATATGCTGAACCGGGGGGAGATACGTGCGGCAGAATACGTGGCCGGATCGTGGAGCGTGAGCACCTGGGTAAAAAAGGGGATCTTGCTTGCGTTCCGTGTCGGTTCATTGGTGGAGTATCCGGGCGATCATGCCATTCGATTTTTCGATAAAGACACGATGTCGTTGAAGAAATTTTCCTTAAGCGATAATGTCCGGATCGTCGCGGGGGGCAGCGCGATCCGGGACGGCGCGTATGTGGCAGAGGGTGTCGTTATGATGCCCCCCTCATACATCAATATCGGTGCATATGTCGACACGCAGACCATGATCGATTCTCACGCGCTCGTCGGCTCGTGCGCCCAGGTCGGAAAGCGCGTACACATCAGCGCCGCGGCGCAAATCGGCGGCGTGCTTGAGCCTGTCGGTTCCATGCCTGTCATCATAGAAGACGATGCCCTGATCGGCGGAAACTGCGGTATCTACGAGGGCACAATGATTCGCCGGAGGGCGGTCATCGGTGCCGGCGTTATCCTTACCGGCTCCACGCCGGTGTATGACGTCGTCAGGCAGCTCATTTACAAGAAGTCGAATGAAGGGCCGCTCATCATACCTGAAGGAGCAGTTGTGGTTGCCGGTAATCGCCACATCGAGCATCAGTTCGCGAAGGAGCATAAGCTGTCGGTCTACGCCCCTATCATTATCAAGTACCGCGATGAGAAGACCGATGCCTCCACGGCTCTGGAAGAAAGCCTCAGGTAAGGTGCATGACACGAGTTCTCATTACCGGCAGCAACGGCTTGCTGGGCCAAAAGCTTGTTGAGATTTTATCGAACTCGCCCGTGTATTCGCTGATGCTGACTTCGCGACAGGAAGTATCCGTGTTCCGGGAAGAAATGCTGCCGTACAAACAGCTTGATATCTCCCGGAAGCAGGAGGTTCTTCACCTCGCGGAGGAGTTCGAGCCCGCTATCATCGTGAACACGGCCGCCATGACAAACGTTGACAAATGTGAGGAGGAGCGCGAGGCGGCATGGCGCGCAAATGTCAATGGCGTCGAAAATCTCATTCACGCGGCAAAGCTTGTCGGCGCAAGGGTCATTCATCTTTCCACGGACTATGTTTTCGATGGGAAGAACGGTCCCTATAGTGAAGGGGATCGACCCAACCCGCTGAGCTATTACGGGAGAACGAAGCTTGCCGGCGAGAACCTGATACAGACGAGCGGAATTCCCGCAACCATCATCCGGACGATGGTTCTCTATGGTATTGGGTTCGGCGTCAAGCTGAATTTCGCGCTCTGGCTGCTGAAGAACCTGACCGAGGAGAAACCCGTTCGGGTTGTCGACGATCAGATTGCCAACCCTACACTTGCAGACGACGTTGCGTACTGTATCCTCAAAGTGATCGAGCTGCAACGGGCGGGTGTCTACCATGTCGCAGGCCCGGACCTGATGAGCAGGTATGAGTTCGCGCTCGCCCTTGCGCGCAAATTTAATTTTAACAAGAAGCTGGTTGCGCCTGCGAAAACCTCCACAATGAAACAACCGGCATCACGACCATTGAAATCCGGATTCATCACGCTGAAGGCACAGACCGACCTTGACTTGAAGCTGTCGAGCGTCGATCATGGATTGATGGTCCTTAAGAATCAGCTCGATTCGAATATGAAACAGCATTTCAAAACACTCTGAATCAATCTCATGCTTGATCCACGGTTCATTCGCGAACACCCTGACCTGGTAAAAGAAGGGATCAGGAAAAAAGGAGGAGACGATCGTGTGGACGAGGTCCTCAACCTCGATGCACATCGTCGGGAGTTGTTGCAGAAAGGTGAAGCGCTGAAAAACCGCCGCAACGTCGTCTCCGAAGAAATCGGCAAGCTTAAACGCGGCGGGCAGGATGCTTCAGCCCCCATCGCAGAGATGGATCAAGTGAAGGATCAGATCAAGGCAATCGACGATGAGACGCGGAAGATCGATCATGAGTTGAATACGTTGATGCTTCAGATTCCAAATATCCCTCATCCTTCCGTTCCCGTCGGCAGCACGCCGGCGGATAACCAGGAGGTTGCCAAATGGGGCGAGCCGCCGGTCATCGATTTCAAGCCAAAATCGCACTGGGAATTATTGGAAAAACTCGACATCATCGACTTTGAGCGTGGAGTGAAAGTGACGGGCGCCGGATTTCCGGTCTACAAGGGGAATGGCGCCAGGCTGCAGCGGGCACTGATAAATTTTTTTCTCGATGAAGCCGCTGCTCGCGGTTATCACGAGGTGCAGGCTCCCCTGATGGTGAACGCGACGAGCGCGACAGGCACCGGACAGCTTCCAGACAAGGAAGATCTGATGTATATCGTCCCGAAAGATGAGCTCTATCTCATCCCTACTGCCGAAGTGCCTCTGACGAATATTCACCGCGAGGAGATTCTCGATGAACGGCAACTCCCCATCAAATACTGCGGTTACACCCCCTGTTTCCGCCGGGAGGCGGGATCGTACGGCAAGGATGTTCGCGGCTTAAACCGGCTGCACCAGTTCGACAAGGTCGAGCTTGTCAAGTACGTCCATCCCGGCGTCTCCTACAATGAGCTGGACAGCCTCCGGGCGGATGCAGAACAATTGTTGCAAAAACTTGGTTTACATTATCGTGTACTCTTGATGTGTACAGGGGACATGGGATTCACGCAAACAATGAAATACGACCTTGAAGTGTGGTCGATCGGCCAGCAGAAGTGGTTGGAGGTTTCCTCGATCAGTAACTTCGAGGCCTTCCAGGCCCGGCGAATGAACATCCGGTTTCGTCCGGGGGGTGGCAAACCCGAATTTGTCCACACCCTGAACGGTTCCGGGCTCGCGCTGCCCCGTGTCGTTGCGGCCATCCTCGAGAATTATCAGACACCCGAAGGCAAGGTGGTCGTACCGAAGGTGCTTCACAAATACACGGGGTTTGAAGTCATCGGATAATCACCAGCATGCGTTCTCTTCTTCGCCTCAAACCGTATCTCGTCAGACAGAAGCGCCTGCTGCTGTGGGGATTGTTCACCGTCGTCATGAGCAATCTTTTCACCGTTGTCCAGCCGCGCTTGGTCGGGGCAGCGATCGACAAACTCAAGCTCGGACTTGAGACGCATCAGATCGACAAGATCGGACTGCTGGACCTTGCAGCGCTTGTCGTCTGCTTCTCCCTGATCGCCGGCATCTTCACATTTCTCACGCGCCAGACAATCATCGTCGCTTCGCGACATATCGAGTTCGATCTGCGGAACGATTTCCTGAGCCATATTCAGAAACTCTCGCTTTCCTACTTTCAGAATACACCGACCGGCGACCTCATGGCGCATGCCACGAACGACATCGGGGCCGTGCGTAACGCCGTCGGTCCCGGTATCATGTATCCAAGCGATACCATCGTGACGTTCACCATGACATTAACGCTCATGCTCTGGACTGATTGGCGCCTCACGCTGCTGGCGTTGATCCCGCTGCCCATTGTCTCCTACGTTGTCTACAAACTTGGTCAACAGATCCACCGGAAGTTCGAGGAGAAGCAGGAACAGTTTTCAAGACTTACCATGCGTGCGCAGGAGAATCTTTCAGGGATACGTATCGTCAAAGCCTACGTCCGCGAACAGTATGAGATCGATCGCTTCGGCGAGTTGAGCCAGACCTACCTGAAAAAAAATCTCGTGCTCGCCCGCATCCAGTCGGTCCTCTGGCCTCTCATGTTCATGCTCGTCGGCTGTTCGCTCGTCATCGTCGTCTACGTCGGCGGGGTGAAAGTGATCGACGGTGGGCTCAGTCTCGGAGCTCTCACGGCCTTCTTCGGATACCTGATTCTGCTGATCTGGCCAATGATCGCATTCGGTTGGGTGACGAATATCCTTCAACAAGGCGGCGCCTCCATGTCACGGTTGTCAAAGATTCTGGATTCTGCGCCGGAGATCAGTGACGGTCCTGCGACCGATAACTCCATCCACGATATTCATGGTGCGATCGAATTTCGCAATGTTTCGTTTACGCACAAGGGCGCCGCCAGGCCGACGCTGTCGGACATTAATCTCAAGATTGACGAAGGGATGACGCTCGCCGTCGTCGGCTACACCGGGTGTGGCAAATCGACGTTGGTCAACTTAATCTCCCGGCTCTACGATGTCACAGCGGGCGAGCTCCTGATTGACGGCATCAATGTCAAACAGATTCCTCTCGAAGTCCTTCGATCGGGCACCGGTTACGTGCCGCAGGAAACGTTTCTCTTTTCCGACACCCTGAGCGAGAACATTTCGTACGGCGTGGATAACGGAACACTGGAGCATATCCTTCAGGCCGCGGAAATTTCCCAGATAGCAAAAGATGTCGATGAGTTTCCGAAAGAGTATGAGACGATGATCGGCGAGCGGGGCATTACGCTTTCCGGTGGACAGAAGCAGCGGACGAGCATTGCCCGTGCGGTCATGCGCGATCCGAAAATCCTCATCCTTGACGATGCGCTCTCAGCAGTGGATACCTTCACGGAAGAGGAAATCCTCAGGCGCCTCCGGCATGTTATGAAGAACCGCACCAGCATCATCATCAGCCATCGCATCTCGACGGTAAAGGATGCGGACAACATCATAGTTCTCGACGGCGGCAGGATCACAGAACGGGGAACGCACGATGAGTTGGTCGCACAGGGAGGGATCTACGCGGATCTGTATGAAAAGCAGTTGTTGGAAGACGAATTGGAAAAGCTTTAATGCAAAATGCAAAATGCAAAATTAAAAAGGGAGGCGTCATGCAATACGATATTCAGAAACGGACGTTCGATTTTGGGTTGCAGGTCGTGAAGTTTTCAAATCAGATGCCGGAGACACAGTCGGGCAGGACACTTTGCCGCCAGCTGTTACGGTCCGGCACTTTCATCGGTGCCAATGTTGAAGAGGCGGAAGCCGCCTTCACGAAAGATGATTTTGCGTACAAAATGAACATTGCGCTCAAAGAAGCAAGAGAAACCCATTATTGGTTGCGGTTGATAAAAGAATCGAATTTGGTTCATTTCGAAAAGTACGAACCGATGATCGGAGAATGTGAGGAACTTAAGAAAATCCTCGGCGCAATCGTCAGCAAGGTCCGCCGGAAAGCAAAGTAATCCTGCGCGATCACTTTTTTTAATTTTTCCTTTTTAATTTTTCATTGTTTCATGCAGGACGAAGAAATACTCGGTAAAGCCTACGATTCCCGCCTCATGAAACGGCTCATCAGGTATCTGAAGCCGTACAAGTGGTATGTCGTGCTCGGCATTCTTTCGAGCGTGGCTGTTTCGGGCCTGGAAGCGGTGCGCCCGTGGTTTACCAAGCACGCGGTTGATGTGAACATCGCACAACACGATAAGCAGGGGTTGCTCGTGACCGCGCTCTCATTTCTCGGGGTCCTTATCGTCCGGGCTGCGATCCAGTATGTCAACGCATATCTCACCCAGTGGATCGGGCAGAAAACAATTCTCGATTTGCGGATGGAAGTGTTCACACACCTTCAGCGGCTCGGTATGAAATTCTTCGACAGGAATCCCATCGGGAGGCTCATCACCCGGGTGACCAACGATATCGAGGTTCTGAACGAGATGTTTTCCTCGGGGATTGTCATGGTCTTCAGCGACGTCTTCACGATCGCGGGCATTCTTTACTTCATGTTCTCCATGAACTGGCAGCTCGCGCTCGTCTCGCTGAGCGTGCTCCCTCTGCTTTTTTACGGGACATTTCTTTTTCGGAAGAAAGCCCGGGAAGCGTACCGGGAGGTCCGGATCCAGCTTGCGCGCATCAATACCTTCATGCAGGAACACATTACCGGGATGATGGTCGATCAGATTTTTAACCGCGAAAAGAAGTCGTTCGAGAAATTTTCCGGCATCAATGCACTGCATCGCGACGCGAACATCAAATCCATTCTCTACTATGCGGTGTTCTATCCCGGCATAGAACTTATCGGCGCACTCGCGATCGGCCTCATGATCTGGTACGCCGGCGGGCAGGCGCTGAGTGGCGCAGTTACCCTTGGCACCGTCATGGCTTTCCTGCAGTTTAATGAGATGTTCTGGCGGCCGATACGCGACCTGTCGGAGAAATACAATATCATGCAGACCGCGATGGCGTCATCCGAACGCGTGTTCAGATTGCTCGACGACCAATCTCTCATCCCCAATCCTCCACCGGAGTCGGACCCGCCTCTGGCGGAGCAATCCCCTCCGTCAGGAGTCCATCGGACAATCCGCCCAAGCCATCTTCCGGGATCAGTCGAGTTTCGCAACGTCTGGTTCGCATACACGGATGAAGAATGGGTGTTGAAGGACGTCTCCTTCACCATCAATGCGGGAGAGACCGTCGCAATCGTCGGACACACGGGCGCAGGCAAGACAACGATTACGAGTCTCCTCTCTCGTTTTTATGAATTCCAGAAGGGCGAAATACTGATCGATGGGAAGGAAATTCGTTCATTCCATCAGGACGACATCCGGCGACAGATGGCAATTGTCCTGCAGGACGTGTTTCTCTTTTCCGGCGACATAAAATCGAATATTAATCTGGGAGATGAGAGCATTCCGCTTGACCGCATTAAAGCTGCGGCGCACTTCGTGGGCGCGCACCGATTCATCGAAGCGCTTCCGCATCGATATGACGAAGAAGTGAAGGAACGCGGAGCGACACTTTCCGTCGGACAGAAACAACTCATCTCGTTCGCGAGGGCGCTTGCATTCAACCCGAAGATCCTCATTCTGGATGAAGCGACGTCAAGTGTCGACACGGAAACCGAGTTGCTCATTCAACAGGCAATCAAGAACCTGCTCCAGGGGAGAACCTCGATCGTTATTGCCCACCGTCTCTCGACGATTCAACGAGCCAACAAAATCATCGTCATGCACAAGGGAGAAATCAGGGAAATGGGGACGCACCAGGAACTCCTCGCCCAGGTAGGAATCTACTACAAACTCTACAAGCTGCAATACAAAGAGCAGGAGAGAAGCATGCTTGTCAATGGCCTGAGGTAAAGGGCATTCTACCCCGTGATGGAACATTCCCGGTGTGAGCGGAGTTGAAAGCTCATAGCCATGCAAATCTATTCATTTTTTCTGAAAGGCAGTCTATGAAACGCATATTCCCGGGGGCGATGGTTCTGCTGCAGCTGTTTCTCACGCAACCCCTTGTGGCGCAGGAGCAGCGCACAACGGCGGGAGATCGAACCTCCGTCGATCTGACCATCTACAATCAGAATCTCTCTCTCATACGTGAAGAACGTACATTCAGGTTCGGAAAAGGGTTGAGCAGGGCGATAATTCCCGATATTCCTGCAACAATTGATGGAACGTCGCTGCATTTCCTGAGCCTCACCGATCCGATGGCGGTGCGCGTGCTCGAACAGAATTACCAATACGATCTCGTCAACCAGGGAAGGCTGCTTGAGAAGTATCTCGGCAAGGAAGTGGAGTTTATCCGCACGAATGAGGAAACAAAAAGGGAGTATTCGGTAAAAGGAAAACTCCTTGCGACCGGCTATCAGGCGACGCCGCAGTTCGGGTATTCGATGCCGAATTATTCATTCGCCGGCGGCATGGTCGCAGAGATAGACGGGAGGATCGAGATCAATCCTGCCGGCAGGCTGGTTCTCCCGAGTTTACCCGAGGGGCTCATTCTCAAGCCTCAGCTCGAGTGGTTGGTAAGCAACTCGCGCGAGGGAGAACACAAGACAGAGATAAGCTACCTCGCGTCCCAGCTTTCATGGACGAGCAACTACGTCGCTCTGCTGGACAAGAGTGACGCCAGCCTGGATCTGACCGGCTGGGTAACAATCACCAATGGTTCCGGCACGACATTTAGTAACGCCGGGCTGAAACTCGTTGCAGGCGATGTGAATGTCGTCCAGGAGCAATTCAGAAATGGCCTGGCAATGAAGAGCGAGTCGAGGGCTGATCAGGGGGCTCCTCAATTCCGGCAAACCGAGCTTTTCGAATTCAAGCTCTACACGTTGCAGCGCCGCACGGATATCCGGAATAACGAGACGAAACAGGTGGAGCTGGTCTCCGGAAAAAACGTCGCATCGAACAAAGTTTTCATCTACGACGGACTTCTCGACCAGTGGCGCTACTGGTATAACAATTATGATTACCGGTCGCAGGGGAGTTTCGGTCAGCAGTCCAATCCGAAGGTCGGCGTTTACGTGACATTCAAGAACGACGAAAAATCGGGATTAGGAATTCCTCTGCCGAAGGGAAAAATTCGGGTGTACAAGCGCGATGACGATGGCAAAGAGCAATTCATCGGCGAAGACCAGATCGACCACACGCCGAAAGATGAGGAGCTCAAGCTGTACCTCGGCAATGCGTTCGATATCGTCGGCGAGCGGTCACAGGTCGACTTCAAAGTAATCTCCCCCGGCCATGTTGTCGAAGAGACGATCCGGATCAAGGTGAGAAATCACAAGAAAGAGCCCGTCGAAGTGCAGATTTACGAGCATCCGTGGCGCTGGAACCAGTGGGAAATTACAAAGACGGTAACAGAATACGTGAAGGTTGACCAATCGACGGTGAAATTTCCGGTGAAGATCGGGAAGGATGAGGAAAAGGTTTTGACGTATACGCTTAGGTATACGTGGTGACCTGCTGGTGAACTTCCCGAAAGTTTGCAACTTTCGGGAAGTTCACCGCTTGCCCTGTAAAAACTCCTCGCACAATTTCACATCCTCCTCGCTCCCGAGGAACACGGGAGTGTGCTGATGAAGCGCCGAGGGCTCAATTCTCAATATGCTCTTCGTCCCGTCGCTCGACCTGCCCCCCGCCTGCTCGATGATGAACGCCATCGGGTTGCATTCATACATCAGGCGAAGTTTTCCCTGGGGATTTTTCTTGTCACCGGGATAGGCAAAGATCCCGCCGTAGAGCAGCGTCCGGTGAGCGTCACCGACCATCGTGCCGATATATCGCAGCGAGTATGGCCGATCGGTTGCCTTGTCCTGTTCCTTGAGATACTGGATGTAGCGCTGCATCCCCGGCTCCCAGTTGCAGAAGTTGCCTTCGTTCAGGCTGTAGATCTTCCCTTTCTTCGGGATCCTGATATTCTCGTGAGAAAGGAGAAATTCCCCGACGCTCGGATCGAGCGTAAAACCGTGAACGCCGTGACCGGTGCAATAGACGAAGATCGTGCTCGAACCGTAGATAATATATCCCGCGGCAACCTGTTTGTAACCGGGCTGCAGGCAGTCTTGCAGAATTCCCCTTCCGGAATTGGAAACTCGTTTGAAGATGCTGAAGATGGAGCCGATGGTAATATTGGCGTCGATGTTCGATGAGCCGTCCAGGGGGTCGTACAGCAGGACATATTTTCCTGCAAGGTACTCATCGGGGATGTGCAGGATGTCCTCGTTCTCTTCGGAAGCCATCACGCAAACGTGACCGCCATGATCCATCGCTCTGAAAATAGTCTCGTCGGCAAATACATCGAGTTTCTTCACGACGTCGCCGCTTGCATTGGTACTGCCGGTCGAGCCGATGACGTCCACGAGTCCCGCCTTGCTCACTTCACGCCATACGAGCTTCGCCGCGAGCGACAGATCGTGCAACAAACCGGAGAATTCCCCGGTCGCCCCGGGATATAACGCTTCCTCTTCATTGATGAAGCGTTCCAGTGTCATGAATTTTTTTTCGGAGGACATGGTGTGAATCAAACTTACCGAAATTCAAAATGAGTTGCAAGGATATTTTTTGCGTTTGTAATGAATTGTCCATATATTTCGGCTGAATTCTTCGAAGGGTGTTCGAAGTGTGTAATCCCTCTGAGTTACAAAGGTATCTGCGCGCGTTATGAAATTTATCGTTTGCATCAATCACGTTCCCGACACCGAGACGAAAGTCAGGGTCGGTGCCGATGGCAAAACCCTCGACAAAACCGGCGTCAATTTCATGCTGAACCCTTATGACGAGTATGCCATCGAGGCTGCGCTTCGCCTGAGGGAGAAGTTGACCGGTGAGACTATTGCGCTCTCGATGGGCGGGGACGCGCACAAGGAAACGCTCCGGAAAGCGCTCGCGATGGGTGTGGATAAGGCCATCTTGTTAAAGACTGACGTGGTATATGATTCATTTTCTCTCGCCAGGGCATTGACGGAATGTTTGAAACAACTTGCACCTGACTGCATCCTGTTCGGTAAGCAATCGATTGATTATTATGATGAACAGGTGCCGGGTCTGGTTGGGGAGATGATGGGATGGCCCTCCGTGTCGGTAGTTGTGAAGATCGAGATACAGGACGGAAAACTTATCTGCGAGCGCGAGATCGAAGGTGGGCACGAGGTCGTGCAGACGAGGTTTCCCGTGGTACTCGCCGCGCAGAAAGGGCTCTATGAGCCCCGCTATCCCTCACTCAAGGGTATCATGGCGGCGAAGTCAAAACCGATCGAAGAACGCCAGCCTGCTGCCTTTGATTCAAAAGTTGAGGTGCTTCGCATGCAGAAGCCTGCCGCCAAGGCTGCCGGAAAGATTGTCGGGACAGACGCAGGCGCGGTGCCCGAGCTTGTGCGGCTGTTGCAGGAAGAAGCGAAGGTCTTTTAGATTGCGGATTTCGGATTGTCGATTTCGGATTGTTGAGGCGGAGCCGAAATCCCGCACGGACTGCAGGGCGGATTGCACTGGCGAAGATGTTTTGACTTTTTACTTTTGACTTGAACATGAAGATACTTGCGTTCGCGGAACAACGCGAAGGAAAATTTAAGAAATCGGCATTCGAGGTGACCCAGGCAGCGCGCCGGTTGGCGGATCAATTGGGCGCGGAACTTGTCACGCTCGTCGTCGGCGGTGAAGTCATGGGCATCGCTCCTGCATTGGGGATGTATGGGGCCGGACGTGTCCAGGTCGTTGAGGACCGGCGGCTTCAATTTTACTCAACGACGGCCTACGCGAAGATCGTATCGGAAGTCGCGAAACGCGAACACGCATCCCTGATCTTTCTGCCTGCAAGCCAGATGGGCAAAGACCTCGCTCCCCGTGTCGGTGCAAAACTCGATGCAGGCATCGCTGCCGACTGCGTGGCGCTGAGACTGGAAGGCGGGGAAATTATCGGGACCAGGCCTGTGTATGCCGGCAAATCCCTCGTAGAAATAAAAGTGACATCTCCTGTAAAGATTTTCACGCTGCGTCCGAACGTTTTCACCGCAAGCGCATCCAACGGGGCTGCGGCAACAGTCGAGGTGGTAACGATCGAGTTGAGTGATGCCGATTTTTCCGCCAGGGTAACCGGCGTAAAGGAAGCCGAGGGCCGTCCGGATGTTACTGAAGCGAGTATCATTGTGTCCGGCGGTCGCGGAATGAAAGGACCGGAGAACTTCCATCTTATTGAAAAACTTGCAGACGTGCTCGGGGCGGCAGTCGGTGCTTCCCGCGCGGTCGTCGACGCGGGATGGCGTCCGCACGACGAGCAAGTCGGGCAAACCGGCAAGACAGTTTCGCCGACCCTCTATATTGCCTGCGGCATTTCCGGTGCGGTACAACATCTTGCAGGAATGTCGTCTTCTAAGTATATTGTGGCTATCAACAAGGACAAAGATGCCCCGATATTCCAGGTCGCGGATTACGGTGTTGCCGGCGACGTGTTTGAAATTCTTCCGGCACTCACCGAAGAATTAAAAAAGAAACTTGGCAGATAGCACAGTGGAGAAGATCCAGGTAGATATTCTAGGATTATCAACAAGCCCCGCCAGCGGCGGCGCTTACGCTCTTATTCTGAAGGAAGTAAATGGAAGCAGGAGGCTTCCGATTATTATCGGGGCATTCGAGGCTCAGTCGATCGCGCTCGAAATGGAAGGCATCAAGCCGCCGCGTCCTCTCACTCATGACCTTATTAAGAACATCCTGGATTCAATGGGGACCGACCTTGCGGAAATCACAATCTGCGAGTTGAAAGATGGAACATTCTACGCGAAGCTCTCCGTCGATAGCCAGGAAATAGATGCGCGGCCGAGCGACGCGATTGCGCTGGCGGTGCGCTATGGGGCGCCGATCTATGTCGCCGAAAAAGTCATGGAGGAAGCGGCATTCCTCCCTGAGGCCGAAGACCCGGAGTCGACCGATGCGACGGCCCCTCCCAAAGTGAAGGACGCAAAGCTTACAAAGCTTGAGGCGCTTCGCGCGCAGTTGATGGATGCGATTGAAAGGGAGGATTACGAAAAGGCTGCCCAGCTGCGGGATGAGATACGCAAACTCGAGCCCAGGCAGCAAGGGTAACCCCGGCGGTTATTTTGTTTTTCCTCCGACTCTTCGAACCATTTCTCTCACCGCATTCTCAAGTCCCACGTCCAGGGCATGCGCAATGACGGCATGACCGATGCTCACCTCTTCGATTTCGGTAATATCTGCAATTCCCACGATGTTCCTGTAATCAAGACCGTGTCCGGCATTCACAACCAGGTGTTGACTTCGCGCAAATCTTGCCATTGATTCGATGTGTCGCAGGAACCGTCGTTGCTGAGCGGCGGATCGCGCCTCGGCATACCCGCCGGTGTGAATCTCGATCATGTTGGAATTGATCTCTCTGGATGCTTCGATTTGTTCCCGCACAGGGTCGACGAACAAGCTGACCGGAATGCCGTAGTCGTGGAAACGATGGATTGCTCTCCCGAGCGATTTCCGCAACCGGACGACATCAAGACCGCCTTCGGTTGTGAGTTCCTTTCTTTTCTCCGGCACCAGCGTAACGAGATCGGGTTTCGTCCGGATCGCGATGCGGATGATCTCCGAAGTGGCTGCCATTTCAAGGTCGAGCCTGGTGGTGATCCGCCTGCGCAAGGCCCGGACGTCTTCGTCGCGAATATGGCGGCGGTCTTCGCGCAGATGGCAGACAATACCGTCGGCACCCGCCCGCTCACACAACAGCGCCGCGTCTACCGGGTCGGGCTCCGTCCCGCCGCGCGCGTTCCGTAACGTTGCCACGTGATCGATATTTATAGAGAGCCGCATGAAAGGCTCTATTGTAGTTTTCTTCGAATGATATATTGAAAGCGCTCCGGTTTCCGTCCGATAACTATTACTTCCGGCGGGCAACCGAGGACTGGCGCGACCTCTTCAGATGAATCTTGTGCCAGGTTCTCGTAGTTGACAGAGGCGGAAAAGTCGTTGGAAGAGAGCTTAGTGAGCTGTTCGATGCCGCCACGGACGACGAGGTCCATCCTGGGGGGAATGAATATGACCTCGCGGTATGGAGGAGTTGCCGTGGCCGTAACAGGAATTCCGGGAAACACTTTTTCCGCATAGGGTTGTACGTTGATTCGCACCCGGACAGGCTGAGGCGGAACGTTAAACGAAAAAGTCTCCGGTTCTTCAAGCGCCAGCGTCACGTCGACGGATGATTGCAACGAACTGAACTTTTCGTACTCGGTGTGCCAGGCAGTCAGGCGTTCGAGAATCAGTTTGGCGCCCCCGACAATGACGCTCTCCGGTGTCACGCGGACAGGGCCTACCTGGCCGTATCCCTGGTGGAAACTTACCACCATGCGAGGAACAACCGGGACTCGCTTTTCCAC
>DASYTP010000267.1:0-7032 GCA_036002145.1 Bacteroidota bacterium
TCATCGAGCACATCGATCCAAAATCGTTAACCAACCTGTGCGACATGGATTACGGCGAGCCGAAGACGCTGCAATTTGTTGTCGAGGATTATGTGAAACACCTGCAGCATCATCTGGATCAGATTTTCAGTGATGGAGATCCGAGGGAGAGGGTGAAGTGGATGGGGTGAGCTCGATCCTCGATGCTCGATCCTCGATGGCCGACGCTGGAGATACCTGACGATTTGTGAGATTGAATAGTTTCGAAGAGGAGAGTTTAATAGCGGCACATATTTTTGACCTGAGATGGAAGATGGTGAACCGGGCTGCAACTGACAGCGGTGTGTGCGCCAAAGCATTCGAGGGGAGAAGAAGTGGGAAACAGAACATTGCCGAAGGAAGTATGGCATCGGGGACGTCGAAGAAAATGGAGCTAAAGCTCGTCGGCGTTGCCAGGGCAAGCCTGGAAGAACTGCTTCTGGACTACCAAGATTTCTCAAGGAAGACGGCTTCACTGAAAGGCTTCAACGCTCGACAAGCCGCTAAGAGAAAACCGTAGCCGATGTTGCAATATTAAAATAAAGTCTGTGCGCACTTCACAGAAAAGATGGCGCGTTGCCGGGTTTGCCCGTAGCCGCACATTTCCGTATCTTCCATCAACATGAATACACGCATTCCATCTGAACCACCTCTCAACAGGGAGAACGAAGAATCTCTGCAGCGGACGTTTGAAGCGATGCTGGGAGAGATAAAACAGTTGAAGCTCGATGCGGGTGAAAAGAAGAAGCTCATTGCCATGCTCATGAAGTACCGCACCGCGTGGAACAGTTACATCAACAGGATTAAACCGAGGCAGAGCCGGGCTGAATAATGCCTGACGTCATCATCCTCGGCGCCGGTGCTGCGGGTCTCATGTGCGCAATCGAGGCGGGGAAACGGGGCAGGTCGGTCCTTGTGCTCGAACGGAATGAGAGGATCGGTGAGAAGATACGCATATCCGGGGGTGGCAGATGCAATTTTACCAACAGGGTAACAGAGCACGAGCACTACATCTCGGAGAATCCCCATTTCTGCAAGTCAGCGCTGGCACGTCTAACCCCCGATGCTATCATCGCGATGGTCGAAAAGCATGGGATCGCCTATCACGAAAAAACTCTCGGTCAGCTGTTCTGCGACCGGTCTTCGCTTCAAATCATCGATATGTTGCAAAAGGAATGTAACAAAGCTGGTGTAAAAGTCGAAGTGAATTCTCACGTCTCCGGTGTGCGCAAGAGCGATCGGTTTGTCGTCACAACGCAGACAGGGGAGATCGAATCCGGTTCGCTGGTCATCGCCACGGGCGGGCTTTCCATCCCGAAGCTCGGAGCAACGGATCTCGGTTACCGGCTCGCAAATCAGTTTGGCCTGAACATAACGCACACGTCGCCGGGTCTTGTCCCCGTTACGTTGAGCGATGAGGATGTGACGTTTTTCAACGGGCTGAGCGGCGTCTCTGTCGATGCAGTCACGCGGTGTAACGGGCAATCGTTCAGGGAGAATATTCTCTTCACCCATCGCGGTCTCAGCGGGCCGGGGATACTCCAGATATCCTCCTACTGGAAACCGGGGAATGCTATCTCGATCGATCTCTCGCCGGACGTCGATCTCCGGAAGTTCCTTACGGAACAACACCTTTCCGATGCGGAGATTCCATCTGTACTGTCAGAGTTGTTGCCGAGACGTTTTGCAAAGAAAATGTGTGAACGGTACGGATGGTCCAAGCCGCTCCACCACTATTCATCCGTAGAATTGTCGTCGATTGCCGCTCAGCTCCACGACTGGAAACTGGAACCGGAAGGGACCGAAGGATACTCCAAGGCCGAAGTAACTTGCGGCGGCGTTGACACGAAGGGGCTTTCATCTAAAACCATGGAAGCGAGAAACGTCCCGGGCTTATTTGTCATTGGCGAGGTTGTGGATGTCACCGGGCACCTCGGGGGCTACAATTTCCAGTGGGCGTGGGCTTCGGGATTTGTGGCCGGCCAGGCGGCGTGAAGGCAGTAGATCAGTAAACAGTACGTCAGTAGGCAGTAGGCAGTACGTCGGCAGGAAGAGGTCATTGATCCTTAGTCATTTGTCACTTGTCATTGGTCATTGGTTGCTTCCAAGGGGCAAGGATGGAGGGAATCTGCGCCGGTCGCCAATTCGTCTTTGGCGCTATTGAGCCGTTGAGCTGTTGTACCAATTCGGCGTGCGGCTATCCCTTTTTTAATTTTTTGAGCGCCCTTGGCGCCATGGCGCTCCGCGCCACATTTTTTTTGCGCCGGAGGCGCATCCGCCTCTGGCGGAAATTTTGCCTTGATCTAAATTATGCTTCCAGAAATCCTGATTCAAAATCTCCGCGTTGTCTTTGTCGGAACGGCCGTAGCGGAAACGTCGAACGAGCTTGGATTCTATCACCTGGGTGCGAAGAATCGATTTTGGGAGATGCTTGAATTTGCCCGCATCTCGCCGACGCTCGTTGTGTCTCCATCGGACCGTAAAGCGTTGGTTGACGCAAAACATACCGGCGTGCTCAACGATGTTTACAAGAAGTTTTTCTTCGAGAAAAAGGAGTCGGCGTTATTAGCACTTCGCATCGGGTTGACCGACCTCAACCGGCGGCGGGTCGTCAGCAACGATGCCGACCCTGCGGCAGAACCCACAACGAACGATACGCAGATATTTGTCAAGAAAATTGAGAAATACCATCCAAAGATCGTTGCATTTGTGACAGGCGTGGAAGTCTTCGAGAAATGTTTTAAGGGCTTATATCCATCTGCGAATCGACAACGAGGAAAACAGGATTTCCTCATTGGAAGTTCGGAGGTCTGGCTCCTCGGCAGCACCGGCGTGCGTGCGAAAGATACCGACGCAATGGAGCAAGTGTTCGTGGACCTTGCTGATCGCCTCAACGATTTGGTCAAGGAGGGGGATTAGCGATTGGGCGGTACATTAGTGTTGCCTCCTGCAGATACGTTGATGAACTCCCGTAGGGACAACCTGATGATTTATCGACGAGACCACATCTCTGTTTCACGTCTGCAGTGTTTTTCATTTATGTCCGCCGTTGATCATGATATTGTTTGTAATTATTTACAAACCTCCTATATTGATGCGATGGGAAATGACATCGACAAGCTGAAAGTTTCAGCCCCGGGACGTGTCTGCCTCTTCGGCGAACATCAGGACTACTTGCAGCTTCCCGTCATCCCCTGCGCCATCTCTCTCCGCGTCAACGTGGAGGGCAGGAGGAGAAAAGACAACATCATCCGTATCTCTTTACCGGATATCCGTTCCGACATCTCGTTCGCGCTTGACCAAACATTGCCATACCGGCTGGAACGTGACTACTTCCGGAGCGTCGTTAACGTGCTTCGCCGGCATGGGCTCGATAATTCGACAGGGTTCGATTGCACCGTCAAAGGGAATATCCCCATCAAAGCAGGAACGTCGAGCTCGTCGGCGCTTGTTGTCGCATGGGCGGACTTTCTCGCACGCATGAGCGACGGTGAAAGCTTGTGCCCGCCGGAAAAGCTATCGCAGTATGCATATCAGGCGGAGGTGCTCGAGTTCAATGAACCCGGTGGAATGATGGACCAATGCTCGGCCGCCTACGGAGGCGTATTATTCCTGAAGTTTTTTCCCGCGCTTTCGGTTGAACAACTGCAGCCCCCGCTGGAAACTTTTGTCCTCGGCGATTCCGGTGAATCGAAGGACACAAGAGCGGTGCTCTCGCGGGTGAAGGGTAAAGTCCTGGCGATCTCCAACCATCTTTCACTTTCTCATCACGGGTTCTCACTTCAAACAGAAGAGCTTGCTGGAATTGAAAAATTCAAAAATGAGCTGACCGGTAAGGATTTTTACCTTCTTCGCGGAACAATTCGCAACCGTGATATCACGTATGAGGCGCGCGAGCTCCTTGCCCGGGAGAAATTCGACGGGCACAAATTCGGCAGCCTGTTGAACGAACATCAACAGATTCTGCGTGACGTGCTCTGTGTTTCAACTCCAAAAATAAATCGGATGATCGATGCCGGGCTGGAGGCGGGCGCTTACGGCGGCAAGATCAATGGCTCGGGCGGCGGCGGGTGCATGTTCGTCTATGCTCCGGAGAATCCTGCGTCGGTGGCGGAGGCGATCGAAAAGGCCGGGGGCAAATCGTATATCGTTCACGCTGACTGCGGCTCGAGAGCTGAACCCACTGAGTTAGCCGGATAATGGAGCCGAACATCGTCATCCTTGCCGGTGGAATTTCGTCGCGAATGAAACAACAGGCGTCGGCGTCGTCCACACTCGACGCCTCGCTGCGAAAAGATGCCCAGGAAAAGTCGAAGGCAATGATCGGTGTTGGCGACGATTCCCGCCCGTTTCTTGATTATCTGCTCTATAATATGGAGCGCGCGGGATACGAAGACGTCGTCATTGTCGTCGGAGAGCGGGACGACTCCATTCGTCGCCGGTATGAGGGGGATGAAGGCGAACATCTCTCTCGATCGATGAAAATTTCCTACGCGGTACAGAAAATCCCGGCAGGCCGCACGAAGCCGCTCGGCACCGCCGATGCCCTCCTGGAAGCGCTTGAAGCAAACCCGGGATGGAAAGGCCGGAAATTGACGGTTTGCAACAGCGACAATCTTTATTCTATCACTTCGCTACGATTGCTCCGAATGGATTCGCACGACAACGCGATGATCGATTATGATCGCTCAGCCTTGATATTCAACCAGGAGCGTATTACACAATTCGCGGTCATCAAAAAGGATGCCCGCGGATTCCTGCAGGATATCATCGAGAAACCCTCGGAGGATGACATCACACTCGCAACGGATTCCTCAGGAAGAATCGGCGTCAGTATGAATTTTTTTAGATTTTCCTATGATGCCATTTATCCATTCCTCGTATCAATTCCGCTGCATCCGGTCCGACAGGAGAAAGAACTTCCCCTGGCAGTCAAGATGATGGTGGAACGGTATCCGGGGTCAATGTTTACGATCCCCCTCTCGGAACATGTCCCCGATCTCACGACGCAATCCGATATCCTAGAAGTAAGATCTTACCTTGCCAAGGAGTTCAAATAATCAATCATTGTCCACGATGAATTTCTCCTGCCTGAAACGCGCCATAGTGTATTGTGTCATGGCGACGTCTGTCCCGTTAGCGATCGCGAGATCCGGTGATCCGATCATCACAGTTATTCCCCGCCCTGCAAAATTACTTCCTTCTCCCGGGCAATTCACGTTGAACGACAGCACGCTCATCGTGTGCGACTACTCCGAAAGTCGAATGGTGCAGATTGCGGAGTATCTGGCGGAGCGTTTGCGGACTGCCACGGGTTACAGCTTTCGTATTACCGATGCTGAACACAGGGGAAAATCGAATTACATCCGATTTCAGCATATCAACCGCGACAAATTGGGGAATGAAGGATACGAACTTGACGTCGGGAGCAGGGCGATCACGTTGCGTTCTTATCGGACACCGGGTTTGTTCTATGCCGTTCAAACATTGTTGCAGCTTCTTCCGGCTGAGATATTCAGCGCCAGCGCCCGTAGCGATGTAGTCTGGACCATGCCGTGCGTCGCCGTGAGCGACGCACCGCGATTTCGCTGGCGCGGCATGCACCTCGATGTTTGCAGGCATTTCTTCCCGAAAGAGTTCATCAAGAGATACATCGACTTCATCGCGCTGTACAAGATGAATACCTTCCACTGGCACCTGACGGAGGACCAGGGCTGGCGGATTGAGATCAAGAAGTATCCGAAGCTGACACAGATCGGAGCGTGGCGCGACGGATCGATGGTCGGTCCGTACAGCGACCTCAAATATGACACCGTGCGCTACGGCGGTTTTTATAGCCAGGAGGATGTCAAAGAGATCGTTGCGTACGCGGCATCGCGGCAGGTAACGATCATTCCGGAAATTGAAATGCCCGGACATTCACTCGCGGCGCTGGCATCATATCCTGAGCTCTCCTGTACCGGTGGCCCGTTCACGGTCGGGAAGGCGTGGGGTGTCTACGACGACGTCTATTGTCCGAAAGAAACGACTTTCAAATTCCTGGAAAATGTGCTGACCGAAGTGTGCATGTTATTCCCGGGGAAATACATTCATATCGGGGGCGACGAAGTTTCCAAGACGCGATGGAAGAATTGCGCTCATTGCCAGGCCCTGATCAGGAAGAAACGGCTGAAGGGAGAGAACGGACTGCAGAGCTACTTGATCCGGCGCATCGAGAAGTTCCTCAACTCGAAGGGCAAACAGATCATTGGATGGGATGAAATCCTGGAGGGGGGACTCGCGCCGAAGGCAGCTGTGATGAGCTGGCGCGGCACAGAAGGAGGGATTGCCGCCGCAAAACAACGCCACAACGTCGTCATGTCCCCCGGTTCATACTGTTACTTCGATCACTACCAGGGGGACGAGAGGTACGAGCCTCTTGCCATCGGCGGTTACACGACAGTGGAAAAAGTATATTCCTACGATCCCGTTCCCACCGGGTTATCGTCCGGCAAAAGAAAATATATCATGGGCGCACAGGGAAATGTATGGACGGAGTACATTCAGAAGCCGCAGCACGTCGAGTACATGGCAATGCCGCGCATGGCGGCGCTCGCGGAAGTCCTGTGGAGCCCGATGGGGAAGCGGGACTACAAGGTCTTCCAGGACCGTCTCCTGCGGCATTTCAGGGTGCTGGATCAGCTGGGAGTGAATTACGCGAAAGCAATTTTCGAAATTACAACGACTGTCAGAGCACTGACGACGGCGGATGGTGTTTCGTTCGAATTGTCGACTCCTTTTGGTGCGCGCGGGATTCATTATACAACCGGAGGAGAAGAGCCGACCGCGAACGCTCTACAGTACAATGAGCCGATCGCGATTCGGAAGAGCATGACGGTCAAAACCGCATTTTTTGAAGACAACAAACGACGCGGGAACATCATCGACCAACAATTTGTGATTTCGAAATCGACGGGGAAAAAGATACTTCTTAAGACTCCACCGCATGAGAACTATGACGACCAGGGGGCATTC
>DASYTP010000268.1:0-5577 GCA_036002145.1 Bacteroidota bacterium
ATCTGCGATGCAAGCGCGCCCGGGCTCATGCTCAGTTACGGGATCGCACGCATCGGTTGTCATCTCGCCGGGGACGGCGATTATGGCGTGCCGACCGATCTTCCCTGGGGTGCAATTTATTCACAGGGAACCTATCCCCCATCGGCGGCATTCCGTGAATTCCCGGAAATTGTCCAGAAATACGGGATTAACGGTCTCGTGCCGGACACGATTCCCGTTCACCCTGCCCCCATGTATGAATTCATTTTAGGAGTTTTGTTGTTCCTACTATTATGGAAGCTGCGGAAGAATGAGTTTCCCGCCGGCAAATTGTTTATGATTTATCTCGTCCTCTCGGGCACCGCGCGATTCCTGGTCGAACTCATTCGCATTAATCCGAGAATTCTCTTCGGATTAACCGAAGCACAACTCGTCTCTGGCGCCCTCGTTACCATCGGCGTCGCGGGCTTGACGGTATTAAGTAAACGACATGCAGAACAGCACCCCGCATCGCGATGAATCTTGTCGAGCTGTACTCGAAAGACGAGTGTACATTGTGCGACAGGGCAAAAGAAGTGTTGGTGGCTGTTCAACGACGATATCCGTTCGACCTTCAAGAAGTGAAAATTCGAGAAGGCGATGAGTTTTACGAAATCATGAAGGAGCGAATCCCCGTGGTGTATATCAACAAGAAATTTGCGTTTCAGCACCGCGTCCCGGAAAAAGAGCTTATTGCAATACTTGCTGCGAGATCGTGATGGCCGGACAAAAAAGGATGGGCGCGAAAGTGCTCGAAGCGATTGGGATCGCGGCGGTCATGGTTGCCCTCGTCCAGGGAATATTCGGAGGCGACATGTGGGGCGAATTGTACTTCTCTGCGGGGGGTGTTGTTGTATTTGTTATCGGGCGGCTGATGGAGAAACAATCGGAGAGGAAAAATGTAACGATGGGAGAAGGTAGTTAAGGAAAGGTTTTTTTTGATCAGGTATGACTAATTATGAGGTGGAATATGTATGAAACAGTAACTCCGGAGCGCGAACAGGTAAGTCCGTTAAGAGTCGTCCACGACAGGAAACCAACCGCAAACATCATCGCCGGCCGCCAGCCGGTTATCGAAGCGCTGCGGGCGGGGACCATCATCGAGCGAATCGTCATCCTGGCGGGGGTGAAGGGCGGCATCATCGAAAAAATCAAACAGATGGCGAATCGTAATCGTATTCCTGTCGTCGAAGTCGGGAAGCAAAAATTCCGTGATCTCGTCAGTGATACGACAACGCAGGGCGTGGTCGCTGTCGTCGGCACAAAGGCGTACGTTGAAATCGACACGCTCCTCGACGTGGCAAAGGAACGGAACGAAGCGCCTTTCGTCCTGATCCTCGATGAAATTGAGGATCCGCAGAACCTGGGAGCACTGATCCGGACGGCAGAATGCGCCGGCGCGCACGGCGCGGTCATCCCGAAACATCACGCAGCCTCGGTGAATCAGACCGTCGCAAAGACCTCCGCCGGGGCGAGCGAGCATCTGCCTGTCGCCAAGGTGGTGAATATCGCCGCCACGCTCGACGAGCTCAAACAAAAAGGCTTATGGATCGTCGGGACCGACGCGTCAGCGGAAAAAAACTACACCGAGGTCGACTACACTGAGGGCATTGCAATTGTCGTCGGGAACGAGGGAAAAGGCGTTCGCCAGCTGGTGAAGGAAAAATGTGATTTCCTGGTGAAGATTCCGGTCTACGGGAAAGTGGACTCGCTCAATGCGTCGGTTGCGGGAGCGCTCGTAATGTATGAAGCGGTGAGGAAGAGAAAAAAATTGTAAGCTCGCCCGGGGTGAGACGCGCAGTTACTGCCGATTCGCAAGGGTCGGGGGCGGTCGAACACGGGGGGAAGCGGGAAGATGTTCATGCGCGACTGCCACGTCCGAATCCGGCGGGCAAGAACTACACCTCATTACCTTCTGCTTCTCCCTTTCCCTCCCGTTCCAATCCATATTTCTTGATTTTCGTATAAAGATGGCTGCGCTCCATCTCCAATGCCTCCGCGGTTTTTGAGACGTTCCAATTGTGAATCTCGAGCTGGTGCTTGATGAACGCAGCCTCCGCGCGATCCTTAAACTCCTGGAATGAATGACTCGTGTGAAGAATTCCTCCAACTTCATCGGAAGCCTGTGACGACAGGGTTTCCATCTCCGTTGCCTCGATCGTGTTTGAAGTCGCCATGATCACCATCCGTTCGATGATGTTCCTCAGCTCACGCACGTTGCCGCTCCAATCCTTGGCCATCAGGGCGTCCAGGGCACGCTGGGAGACCGCCTTGACGGGGATCCCGTTCCGTGCACAGATTTCTTCCACGAATGCCTTTACGAGAACCGGGATGTCTTCTCTCCGCTCGCGTAACGGGGGCACCTGGATCGGAATAACATTGAGGCGGTGATACAAATCCTCCCGGAATGTGCCTTTTTCGATCTCGTCCGCCAGATTCTTATTCGTCGCGGCAATGATGCGGACGTCGACCGGGATAGTCTTGCTCCCGCCGACACGCTCAATTTTTCCTTCCTCGACCGCGCGCAATACCTTTGCCTGCGCCTGCGGACTCATGTCGCCGATCTCGTCGAGGAAAATCGTGCCCGCGTCGGCCTGCTCGAATTTTCCGATGCGTTGGGCCGTCGCACCGGTGAACGAGCCCTTCTCATGTCCGAACAGCTCCGACTCGATAAGCTCAGCCGGGATCGCCGCACAGTTCACTTCGATCAGCGGCTTCGCCGCACGTTTGCTTTCGCGATGAATGGCTTTTGCCACGAGCTCTTTACCCGTTCCGCTTTCACCCGTGATGAGAATACGGGAATCCGTCGGCGCGACGCGCTGAATGAGTTTCTGGATTTCCTTGATCTGCGGGCTTTCGCCCAGGATCTTCTCCTTCCCCCGCAATTGCTTCACCTCGGAGGCAAGTTGTCGTTGCTCTATCGCATTCCGGAGCGTGATGAGAAGTTTGTCGCGGTCAAGCGGCTTCGACAGGTAATCGAATGCGCCCAGCTTCGTCGCTTCCACCGCTGTATCGAACGTGCCGTGGCCGGAGATCATAATGACTGGAACGTCCGCGTTGATTCGCCTCATCTCCCTGAGAACCTCGATGCCGTCTTTCCCGGGCGGCATCTTGATGTCCAGCAGCACCGCGTCGTACGGCTGTTCATGAAAAACAGAAATCGCGCGGGCGCCGTTCTCCGCAAAGACAACTCCATATTTCTCGTACTCGAGGATCATCTTGATCGAGTCGCGAACGCTTTTCTCGTCATCGACCACCAGAATCGTACGCATCACCACACTCCCGAACACAATGGAACATCGTTCACCCACGGCGCCTGCTGCACGCTGTCCACCCGGTCCTTCGAGGCCATGTGAAATCTCAAGAATTCGGATGGAAGCCGGTGGTTGTCATCAAGAAGCGCGAGGCCGAATTCTCCTCCCTGATAATCCGCCCGACGGTCTCGATCGTCGTCGATACCGCCGACGATCAACGCGGCCTCCCCCTCTTCGACAAAATCGCCGAATCGCATCGTTGCGTCGCGCGATTCGAATACCACGGTCAAAAACGCGGAGCCAAGAAAATGCTGAAGCTTATCCCGATCGCCGGCCTCACCGGTCGGGCTATCTGGATACAGGCGTGCAGGAAGGCGTTTCACCCGGCGCGCGAATTCCTGGTCGGATTCGTTCGAAAGCGGGAAGCATAAGCTGATGATCGGCACGTTTATGCCGACAAACTGGTGGTCGAAGCACGCAATCGTCGACATCAACAGCGCCATGGCGGTGTTGTTGTTCGTCATCTGCATTGCTCGAATGTAGATCGCGTCGACGGCGCGTACATCGCCGAACCGTTCACGGATCAGGCGGAAGTTCTTGCTGCGGATGAACGATTTCAGTTCGATGCCGTGTTGGATAAATAACGGTGGAAAATACTCCTCCAGACAGCTGAGTGGCGAAGGATCATCAAATTGGAAAAATGGCAGGAGCGAATCGGATGCAGGAGTTTGAGCAAACATAAGCGACATCGAACAGGCCGTTCCCACCGATATAAGCCACGTGCGCTGCATTCCTCACACCTGTATGACACCCGGGTTAAACCGCGGGATGTGGGGATTGCACGATGCGATCTCTATGCACCGCGATATCGTTCGTCGAGTGTCGACGGGATCGATGATGTCGTCCACCCATAACCGGGCGGCGCCGAAGAGAGGGTCAAGCTCGCTCGCAAAACGGGTGGAGATTTCGCTCAGCAGCTTCTCCTGCTCGTCTTTGGAAATATCCTTGCCTGCCTTCGAGGCCATCTGCTGGAGCTTGATACTCAACAGCGTTTCGCTTGCCTGTTTACCCCCCATGACGGCAATCTGTGCCGTGGGCCAGGCAAAAATAAACCTCGGATCATACGCCTTCCCGCACATCGCGTAGTTGCCTGCGCCATAGCTATTGCCGACGATAAAGGTCATCTTGGGAACGACGCTGTTGGCGACTGCATTTACCATCTTCGCCCCGTCTTTGATAATGCCCCCCTGTTCGGCCCGGGTTCCGACCATGAAGCCGGTAACATCCTGAAAAAATACCAGCGGGATTTTCTTCTGGTTGCAATTGAGAATGAATCGCGCGCCTTTGTCGGCGCTCTCGCTGTAGATGACCCCGCCGACCTGCATTTCATTTTTCCTGGTCCGTGTCACGAGCCGCTGGTTCGCGACGATCCCGACCGCCCAGCCATCCACGCGCGCGTACGCCGTGATGAGCGTCTTTCCATAGCCGGCTTTGTACTCGTCGAATTCACCCTCATCGATAATCCGCGCAAGGATCTGATGCATGTCGTACGGTTTCGCACGGTCATCAGGCATCAATCCGAAGAGTTCCGACGGTTCATAGCGGGGTGGTTTGGAAGCCATGCGATCGAAGCCGGCGGAGGGAGACTCACCGATCTTGCCGATGATGCTGCGAATGGTTTCGAGGCAAACTTCATCGCTCGGCATCCTGTAATCGGTTACGCCGCTTATTTCAGAGTGCATCTCGGCACCTCCCAGTTTCTCGGTGTCGGCGTCCTCCCCTATTGCCGCCTTCACAAGATGGGGTCCGGCGAGAAATACGCTCCCCGTTTTCTCAACGATGAGAGCTTCATCGCTCATGATGGGCAGGTAAGCGCCACCGGCAACACAGGGTCCCATGATAGCGGCGATTTGAGGAATGCCCATCGACGACATGATCGCGTTGTTGCGAAAAACCCTCCCGAAGTGCTCCTTATCCGGAAATATTTCGCTCTGGAGTGGAAGGAATACCCCCGCTGAATCGACAAGATAGACGATGGGCAGGCGATTTTCCATGGAGATTTCCTGCGCGCGAAGATTTTTCTTGCACGTGACAGGGAACCACGCACCGGCTTTTACCGTCGCATCGTTCGCAACGATGACAACATTCCGCCCATGGATTCTCCCGATTCCGAATACCGTTCCGGAAGATGGCGCACCGCCGTATTCTTCGTACATCCCGTATGCGGCGAAGAGCCCGATCTCGAAGAAGCGGCTCTGCGGGTCGATCAGTGCGTCGATGCGCTCACGGGCAGTGAGCTTGCCCC
>DASYTP010000269.1:0-8749 GCA_036002145.1 Bacteroidota bacterium
AGACGCATACAATCAGTGCGACACCGGGCGCAAACGGCTCCATAACACCCTCTGGTCCGATCATGGTGAACTGTGGCTCAAATCAGACATTTACCATTATGGCGAATACCTGTTATCAGATCGACAGTGTGATCGTTAATGGGGTCAATAAGGGTGCGATCACGAGTTATACGTTTACTAATGTCAGGGGCGACAGCACGATAAGAACGGTCTATAAGATCAAGAAGCACACGATCACGGCCACTGCCGGTTCCAATGGGACGATCACTCCTTCAGGCGCAGTGCTCGTGAATTGCGGCTCAGGTCAAACGTTTACGATTACCCCCAACACCTGTTACCAAATCGACAGCGTGATCGTCAATGACGTGAGCAAGGGTGCGATCTCCAGTTACACGTTCAACAATGTTACCGGCGATAGCACGATCAGAGCTGTCTTTAGGATTCTCACATACACCCTGACTGTGACAGCATCTGACAGCGGGTCGGTCACCAAATCCCCGAATCAAGGATCATATAACTGCGGAACAAACGTTCAACTTGCCGCCGTACCAAACCTGGGCTACAAGTTTTCCGGTTGGGCCGGCGATACGACCGGGATAACGAATCCAATGACAATCCCAATGTTCAAGAACCGAATTATCACCGCTGTATTCGCCATCGATCATAACCTGACCGTACCGGCAAAATTCGCAACAATCCAGTCAGCAGCCGGTTTCGCACGCCATGGTGACACTATCTCTGTGAGTCCGGGAACGTACAATGAGACCGTCACGATCGATGGTAAAGATTCCCTCACCATCATCGCCACAGGTGCAGTCGATCAGGTAACGGTCAAGGGCTTCAGCATCTCGACCTGCTCGAACACTGTCGTCCGCGGGTTTGTCGTCGACGCAGCGGGCTCGGGTCAGCGGGGAATTTCAATCTTCGGTGGAACGGAGACGCAAAACGACCGGGTCACCATCGAGTCGAACCAGATTAAGAACGCATCGAAGGGCATTTACCTGACCGGCGCCAACAACGGAATTCGGATCGTGAATAACCGCATCCATAGCAATACCACAAACGGCGTCGAGCTACTGGATCAAACGACCGGCAACACGGTGTATCTCATCAACAACACAATCACGAAGTGCGGTTATAACGGCGTTATTGCGTCTGCAGAGCAAAACGTCTCGTTGGTGAACAACTGTATCGCATTTAACGGAACCGCATCGGGAACTTCAGGCGGGAGATACGGCATCTATCGCAAACTGCCGTCTCCAGGCGGTGAGGTAGCTTCACAATCGATCACCCCCGGTCCAAATCCTCTGGGGATCAAACTTTTGAATAACTTCATCGTGGGCAATAACGGTCAAATGGGAACGGGGAATTCCAAAGACCTGTACAATTACACACAAATCCTCGATGCGACCGACGCTGGGAATTTGACCACGGCTGGAAACGAGGGAGTGGGTGTGAGTCAGTCGCCGACGGCAAGTTTCAGTACAACATTCGTGTCAAGTTCCCCAGTGGATCTTCACCTTAAAACCGGCGCAGTGCCGATCAATCGCGGCGTGAACAGCTGGACCCCCGATGATCCTGCGGCAGGCGCCATCCCATCGAAAGATTTTGAAGGAACGACCAGGCCGCAAGGCGGGACCGTGGATATGGGGGGAGACGAGTATTAGGCAGTACGTCTGTAGGCAGTAGGGAGTAGGCAGTAGGCAGGTTAGAGGTTTCAGTAAGCACGTAGGAAAACTCTAATAACAGATAACAAATAACAATTAACGAGATTCTTGTAGAGAAGAATTATGAAATACACTTTACTAATCGCGTTTGCTTTCGCCTCCGCGGCTGCTCTTAGCCAGCCGGTACCAGGCGGACAAAAACCCTTACCCCCCAAGAGTGGGGTAGAGATTGGAATCGATCGGCCTGGGATTATTCCGCAACGCTCAGGATCTGATAAGGAAAGTATCCGTGCGCTTATGACGGAGCTCCGCTCCGCCAGGGACAAGGAGACGCGCAAGGCGATTGTGAACCGCATCCGGGAGATCCGGCGACATCCGAACCTGCGCCGGGGCGGCTTCGATGAGCCTCGACTTCGTGGGAACAGTCCTCCCGTGCGCGATCATGCCGTCGTAGCGCAACCGCAGCTTCCACCTCAAAAAGAACTGCTTACGCGCAATGGACTTCCCCCGGCTCCTGTCGAAATCGGAAAGTTGCACAATGTATCGTTTGGTACATCAAAGAATTCCATCGAGTTGACTATCGACAATACCTCCACCACCGAAGCCGGGCAGGTCACGGTAACGGCGAAAGATATACCTTCATGGATGCATCTCACCTCCTCCTCTCAATCGATTGATATTATCAAACCTCACGAAGCCGCCACAACCGTATTTTCATTCGCCGTCGACAAGTCCGCGCCCGTGAACAAGGAACAAGCGGTGAACTTTACGGTTTCCATGAAAACCGGAGAGCAATGGGTAAAACAGATTCGATTGACCGTCTCTCCGCCCGAAAAGTTTGAGCTCTTCCAGAACTATCCGAATCCGTTTAACCCGACGACAGTTTTCAGTTTTGAGTTGCCAGTTTCCGGTTTTGTAGCGCTTAACGTATTCAATCTGTTAGGAGAGGAAGTGGCGACAATTGTGGACGAACAGCAGGAAGCCGGTTACCACGAAAAGTCCTGGGATGCGGTGAGCTACCCCAGCGGGGTCTATTTTTATCAACTCTCCTACATCGATCGGCAAGGCAAGCCAATGCTTGAAAGAAAACGGATGGTTTTGCTGAAGTAAAGCCGTTCCCCGGTAAGACCTCCGAGTTCTCCTGGAAAGACCTCCGAGTTCTTGCCTCGTTGGTTCCCGGTTAGAACTCGGAGGTCTGGCCAGGACTCTGAGGCTTGGAGTGGAGGTCGGCCTGTTTTTCTTTTATTCCACAGAGTTCGTATATTGATCCGGTTGCATCCTGCAACAAACCATCATAACCGAATTTTCGTGGAACGACAATGATAACCCGCTTCAGCCTGCTCATCGCAAGCGTTCTTATGGTACTCAATCTCTCAGCGCAGGACACGCAAATGAAACAGCTCGCCGTTGGAGACAAGCCCCCGGATTTCACACTACCGTATGCGACGAAGGATTCGGTTGGCGCAGACAACCTCACTCTCTCGGGCCTTTTCGGGAAGCGCACGATCGTTCTCGCCTTCTACCCTGCCGATTGGAGTGGTGGCTGCACGAAGGAGATGTGTACGATGCGGGATAATTTTTCGGACCTATCAAAACTGAATGCTGAAATTCTCGGCATTAGCGGCGACTATGAATACTCTCACTTCGAGTGGGCAAAGCATCTTAACCTTCCCGTCAAATTGGTTGCAGACCATGCTCATTCGGTTGCAAAAGCCTACGGAAGTTACAACGATGCTGCAGGATTCAACAGACGTACGGTGTACGTCATCGATAAGACCGGCAAGATCGCTTATATCGACTTGAAATACAGCGCGCGTGATCTCGAGTCCTTCGAAAAGCTGAAAGCCGCTCTTAAGAACCTACAATAATACCGGACCTTCCATGTATAATTCTCAGCGAAGTTCTACGGCCGTTTTGTGGCTTTGTCTTGTTTGGGCGTCGATTGCCGGCGGGAATTCGTCCCTCCTCGCACAAGATTCGCTTATTCTCCCGACCGAAAATCATTTTGACCATCTTAAGCAACTAACCTTCGGAGGAGAGAACGCGGAGGCATATTTTTCTTCGCACGATGACAGGTTGATTTTTCAATCGACTCGCGATTCACTGAAGTGCGACCAGATTTTCGCGATGGACCTTTCAGGAGGCTCTCTGCGAATGCTCAGCACAGGGAAAGGCAGGACGACTTGCGCATATTACCTCCCCGGTGATTCTACGTTCATTTACTCTTCCACTCATGGCGCGGATTCTTCATGTCCACCAAAGCCGGACTACTCCAAGGGTTATATCTGGGCAGTCTATAAATCATACGATATCTATCTCGGTGGCTCGGACGGCACGATCCGCCGCAGACTGACCGCTACCGACGGCTACGATGCAGAGGCGACGGTCGCTCCGACCGGAAACCGGATTGTATTTACCTCCGCGCGGGACGGCGATCTCAACCTGTACTCCATGAGGCTCGACGGATCCGATGTCAGGCAACTCACGGATGAGACAGGCTATGACGGTGGAGCGTTCTATTCCGGTGATGGAAAACAGATCGTCTACAGGGCTTATCATCCGAAAGATCAGAAAGAACTTGAGGACTACAAACAGTTGCTTGGGAATGGCTTCGTGAGGCCAACACAGATGGACCTTTTCGTTATGAATGCCGACGGATCGGAAAAGCGGCGGATAACCACCATCGGCGCGGCGAGCTTCGCCCCATACTTTCATCCCGATGGGAAGCGAATCATTTTCGCATCCAATATGAAAGACCCCAAAGGGAGAAATTTCGATCTTTTTCTGATCGATACAGATGGAAAGAACCTCGAACAGATTACCTACAACGATACCTTTGACGGATTCCCGATGTTCACCCGCGACGGAAAGAAGCTCGTCTTTGCTTCCAACCGGAATGCGAAGGTCCGGGGCGAAACCAACATTTTCATCGCAGACTGGAAGCCGTGAAACATTTGCTCCCCTGGCTTGGAGTGCTGCTCGCGTGTTGCGGTCCGGCCAGAGACGTATCGACGGATTTTGGCGCTGGTGCGTTCACAGTGAGCGGTACGATGACCCGCCTCGCTATCGAAGGAGGCTGCTGGCAATTCAAGTCTGATGATGGAACAAACTACGAGGTGTCTGGAGAGCAAGCCGACGAGCTCCGGAAGGATGGACAGCGCGCTGAAATTATCGTACGAGAGATCCCGACGAGAAGGACCATCTGCATGACGGGGAAATCCGTCGAACTTCTCAAAGTACTCAAATTACATTAAGGAACCGGTACCAACATGATGAAATACATAACACTTCTGGTCTTCACCTTATCCTCCTTCGCCGGAGCGCAAGAGGCGCTACGTTCGGCGAGAATCACACCGCAGGAGCTTCAGAGGCATATCAAGTACCTTTCGTCCGAGGAACTCAAAGGACGACGAACGGGCGAGGAGGGCAACCAAATGGCTGCAGAATATATCGCCCGGGAATTTGAACAATACGGGTTGAAGCCTGCAGGCGATAACGGAAAGTATTTTCAATCGTTCCCTTTCCTTGCGTCTGTCCGGGAAGGCGACGATATGAAGCTCTCGTGCGTCGTGGGCAACAAAACATTCGAATGCAAACCCGATGATGACTTCAACCTCCAGTCGGTCTCCAAGGACACGTCTCTGAGAGCATCGCTGGTTTTCGCGGGATATGGAATAAGTGCCGACTCATTACAGTACGATGATTACGCCGGAGTCGATGTCAAAGACAAAGTCGTGGTGCTGCTGCGCTATACGCCGGAAGGCTCGCGGAATGAGAGCAGATTCATGAAGTATGCGGCCCTCCTCGTGAAGATTGCCAATGCGCGGGACCACGGGGCGGCTGGTGTGATTCTCGTAACCGGTCCGCTCGATACCGACAAACCAAAGCTGATCCCCTTCCAGCAGCTCGAGGGCGCCGATGCGGATGTTGCGGTCATGAGCATGCGTTGGGATATCCTGGATACCCTGATGCATTCCAATGATGTTGACTTGCGCACGCTTCAACAGACAATCAACGATTCGAAAATACCGCATTCTTTCGATCTCGAGCAGACGAACGTGGAACTGCGAACCCACGTGGTCAAAGAGTATGGCACCTCGTCGAACATCCTCGGCGTCCTCCCGGGCAGCGACCCAAAACTGACGAATGAGGTGATCGTCATCGGAGCACACATGGATCATCTCGGGATGGGGGGCAAGGGGTCGCTAGCCCCCGATACAGTCGCGATACACCACGGCGCGGACGACAACGCGTCGGGGACAGCGGGGCTTCTCGAAGCTGCACAGAACCTCGCCGCCGCGCAAGACCGGGCAAAACGAAGTATCCTCTTTATCGCATTCTCCGGTGAGGAGCTGGGATTGCTCGGCTCAGATTATTACGTCAAGCACCCCACGCTTCCGCTCGACCACACCGTTGCCATGTTGAACATGGACATGATCGGCCGGCTGAAGGATAGCGTCCTGGTTGTGGAAGGAATGGCCACGTCGCCCCGGTGGGAGGAATTCGTGAAGAAGGAAAACCGGGATTCTCTCGACCTCAGGCTGAAAGGCGACGGCGTGGGCCCCAGCGATCATTCTTCATTTTACCTCAAAGATATTCCCGTAATGTTTTTCTTCACGAACCTTCATTCGGATTACCATCGCCCGTCGGACACATGGGACAAGATCAACTATTCGGGCGAACAGAAAGTGGTTGAGCTTGTTTCCCGCATTGCCACGGATATTGCAGCTCTGGAAACACGACCTGCATTTACGAGAGCGGCAGCATCGGGCATGTCAGCAACCGGTGGAGACCGTCAGGGAGTCCGGGTGAGTCTTGGTGTCATTCCGGATTATGCAGAGGATGTGCCGGGCTTGAAAATTTCCGGGACACGGCCGGGGAGCGCCGCGGAAAAGGCAGGCCTGAAAGGCGGGGATATTATTGTGAAATTTGGGGAGAAGACGGTAAAGAACATCTATGATTTTACATTCCTGCTTGGTGAATACAAACCGGGGGACGAGGTTATCATTGTGGTGAAGCGTGGGAACGACGAGGTTTCGGCGAAGGCAATCCTGGAGGCGAGAAAATAACCACTCCTCAGATCATCTTCCTGGCAATCTCCCGCAGCTCCTCTTTGGCGAGGAATCGCTGGACGAGAGGAAACAAGATGTGGTTCTCTTTATGGATATGGTTGACGAATAGCTGAACGACTTCCTTCGTCACAGTTCGCAACTGTTTAATCGCCGAGAAACTGTCACGATGCCTCTTGAGGTGCACGACTGCGGAGTTCAGCCGAACAAACCCCTTCTGCAATTTCTTGTGATCGCTTCGCATGATGCGCGTGGGGCCATCCACGTATCGCTCAAGGACCGGGAACAGCGCCTCTTCTTCCTTATGGTTGTGCACGCTGACTTCCTCCTCGATAAATCTTAACGCGGAGTCGATATGACGGAACGATCCCGGCGAGTATCCGTTTTGCATTACTCCATTGACAGCCTTACTGAGCAACTTTAGCTGCATGAGGGCTTCATCGTGTTCCAGCATGAGTTTTGCGATGGGATCGGTAGTGCGTTTCATTACGCCTGGGCGGGAGAGAACTTATGGAATTTCTATCAGCGTGGAGTATTTCATTTTTCCTTTCGACAGCATCCGCTCGAGCTGTACCACCAACTGCATGGTGGTATCGTCCTGGTCTTCGAGCTGCTCATATTCCTCCATGCTATTAAGGATGAATACTTCGGTGAAGCAGTTCTTTTTCCCTTTTTGCTCAAAAATAGTGTAGTTTTTGCCATTGTCCTGGGCGAGATGCTGCTTCATCCGTTGGGTCAGGGCTAAATACTCATCCCGTTTCCCGGGGTCGATTTCATAGGAAATCGTGAACATGACTCTGGACATACTATCCTTTCAGTTGGTTGTGCGCTAATATACAAAAAAAATCAGTATCCTGCAGAACGTATTTCTTCCTCGCTCATGCCGAAATAATGGCCGATTTCGTGAATGAGAACTTCGTACACCTTGTCGATGACCTGCTCTTCCGTCTCACATTGCGCTTCGATGTTCTTCTGGTACAACGATATCCTGTCCGGTACGACCGGTGTCATCCCGTACCACGTCCCACGCTTCGGCAGCGGAACTCCCTGGTATAATCCAAGGAGGTCGTGCTTCGACCGCAGCCGGAGATTCCGCGCAATGTCTTCGGACGGATAATCCTCCACCACAACACCCACATTCTCGATTACCTCACGGAATTGCGGGGGCAACCTGTCGAATGTCTGCTGAACGAGGTGCTCGAAGAGAGAGCGTTCCATCCCTGTCATGACGGTACGAACCGAATGATTAATGCCGCTGCGATGACAGTGAGGAGGATACCTGAGACAACGACGACGAAGATAGATCGTGTCCAGCTGCCATTGATAAGGATCTTCATCCCGATCACCAGCAATAATAACGACCAGAGACTCAATAAGCCGTCCAATCCGAGAAGAATTATATATGACGCGGGCTTGAGGGTATACGGAGAAGGGTTGATGGTAAAGAAGTACGTGCCGAATGTCATAAGCTCGATGGGGAGTATCAGAACAACCGAGAAGACGACCGGTACAAACGCATACACGCTCACTGCGAAAATGTTCTTATAGCTGCTCTCGATTCTGGAAGCTTTCATTGTAAGCCAGACAATGAATGAAAAGAGCATGCTGAAAACGACCCCGAAAGGGGGTCCGATAACGAATCCTGCCCCGATGATATTGATGAGGGAATCGGAATACTCCCCCGCTTTCATCAGCCAGAATATAAGAAAAGCAAAACCGATCCCCGCGATCGACGAGAGGAAATAGACGTAGTTCTTGTGTTGCGCCACGGAAATTCTGTGGAATGCTTTGAACGGCCGCTCGACAATATCCCAGGCAGTCGCGAAGAGGTCGAGTGCATCAACTCTCGTTTGAAGGTACCCGCCGCATCGAACGCAAATGACTGTCAGGGGATGGTTCTCTGTACGGCAGACTGAACAGGTGATCATACAGTTACCGGTGAGAACCGCGCTGTAAAATGTCGGAGCATGGGAGCTTCATAATCGATCTTGAAACCCGAGAGTTTGGCTCTGT
>DASYTP010000270.1:0-3654 GCA_036002145.1 Bacteroidota bacterium
GGTCCCATGCCGAGGGACTATTCACGCAAACTGCCGAGGCAGATTGTCCGCCTGGCCCGCAAATCCGCATTGAGTCACAAAGCAAAGGATGGCGCCATAAAAGTCATCGAGGATTTTACCCTTGATGCTCCCAAGACGAAAGAGATGGCGGCAATACTGAATGCATTACAGCTATCCGGCAAGAAGACGCTCCTTCTTCTCACGAAGACCGATAACGCGGTCTGGAAGTCAGGCCGGAATATCGCTTCGCTCAATATTCTTGAAGCATCCAAAGCTTCGACGTATGAGATTCTTGATAACAGGATGCTTCTGATACAGAAGAGCGCGATTGATGTATTGGAAAAATCATTACGCTGAATGAAGTTCTTATGATTGGCATTATTTATCGTCCGATAGTAACCGAAAAAATCACCAGGATGCAGGCAAAAGGTTATTATGCCTTTGAAGTGGATCCGGATGCGAACAAGATAGATATCGCACGTGCGGTGGAAAAACGATTCAACGTCACCGTGACGAATGTCCGGACCATGAACATGAAGGGGAAGACGAAGTCGCAAATGACACGCAAAGGTCGTTTTGTTGGGAAGACCAGCCATTTCAAGAAGGCGATTATTACGCTGAAAGAAGGCGACAAGATCGAACTTTTTGGTAATATTTAAAGAGAAAACAGAAAACACACATGGCAATCCGCATACTAAAACCTAATACGCCGGGAACGCGTTGGATGACGGTTCCAACCTTCGAAGAGATCACGAAATCGAAGCCCGAGAAATCGCTCATCGAAGCGCTGAAACGAACCGGCGGGCGCAACACGAACGGACACATTACCTCGCGTCATCGGGGCGGCGGCCACAAGCGGTTTTATCGGATTATCGATTTTAAACGTGACAAGCGGGATATGGAGGCAAGGGTAATAGCAATCGAGTATGATCCGAATCGGTCGGCCCGCATTGCACTTCTTCAGTATCGGGACGGCGAGAAACGATACATTATCGCTCCCACCGATCTGAAAGTCGGCGAGAACGTCGCTGCAGGGACGCAGGCAGAAATTAAGATCGGGAATGCGATGCCGCTGGCGAATATCCCGGTGGGTACATTCGTTCACAACGTCGAGTTGCGCTCCGGCAAGGGAGCACAGATTGCGCGCAGCGCCGGATCCTCGATTCAAATGATGGCGAAGGAGGGAAGATTCGCACAGCTTCGACTCCCCTCCGGCGAAATCCGCAATGTGCCGCTGGAATGCTATGCGACTGTCGGAATTGTAAGCAACGCCGACCATGAAAACATCAGTGTCGGAAAGGCCGGACGGAGCCGGTGGCTCGGTATTCGTCCCCAGTCGCGCGGGGTCGTGCAGAACCCGTGCGATCATCCTCATGGCGGTGGTGAGGGCAAATCTCCGCAGGGAAATCCTCATCCCGTGTCGCCATGGGGATGGCATACAAAGGGGAAAAAGACTCGGCACCACAAATTGAAATCCAACAGGTATATTGTAAAGCGTCGAAAGTGATTGAGAACAGGGGACACTAGCACATGAGTAGATCGTTAAGTAAAGGTCCGTATGTTGATGCGAAGCTGCTTGCAAAAGTAGAGGCGATGACCAAGTCGGGTCAGAAGAAAGTTATCAAGACGTGGTCCCGCGCTTCGACCATCACGCCGGATTTTGTCGGCCACACGCTGGCAGTCCATAACGGGAATAAATTCATCCCTGTCTATGTCCACGAAGGCATGGTCGGTCACAAACTCGGAGAGTTTGCCCCTACCAGAATCTTCCGTGCTCACCCCGGGTTAAAGACCGAAGAGACGACAACGACCGGAGGATAAGGAAAAATGCTGGAATCACACGCCATACATCGATATATAGGATCGTCACCCCGCAAAATGAGGTTGGTCATCGACTTGATTCGGGGAAAATCCGTCCCACAGGCGTTGAGTATTCTCCACTTTACACCGAATCACGCTTCGAAAGTTGCCGAGAAAGTGTTGCGCTCTGCGGTCGCCAATCTTCACCAGAGTGACGAGGGCGGCAGGATCGATAATGACACGTTGTACGTCAAGACCGTGTACGCCGACGGCGGTCCAAGCATGAAACGTATGCTGCCGGCGCCGATGGGAAGAGCCTATAAAATGCTCAAGCGCTCCAACCACCTCACGATCGTGGTGGCCCAGAAAGAGCAAAGGAAAAAAGTAACGGTTCAACCTAAAGCAAAAGAAACCACAAAGAAGCAATCATAAAGAGAGGTGATCGTTTGGGACAAAAGGTACATCCGGTAGGTTTTCGGCTCGGCATCCTCAGAACCTGGGACTCGAATTGGTACGACGAAAAGGATTTTGCAGGAAAATTGGCGGAAGATCTGAAGATCAGAAACTACATCTTCAGTCGATTAAAGAAAGCCGGCATTGCGCGGATTCTCATTGACCGCACGCCCAAGCGGGCAGTACTGACGATCCACACTTCGCGACCCGGAATTGTCATCGGTCGCAGCGGCAAGGAGATTACACAGCTCGAAGAAGAGCTCAAGCAGATCACAAACAAGGAAGTGAAGATTCTTATTCACGAAGTTAAGCGCCCCGAGCTGGACGCCTATCTGGTGGCGGAGAACATCGCACAACAGCTTGAGGGAAGAATGGCATTTCGTCGCGCCATGAAGATGGGTATCACCTCCGCCATGCGAATGGGTGCAGAGGGAGTTCGCGTCATGTGCGGCGGGCGGCTGGGTGGTGCGGAAATTGCGCGCTCGGAGCAATACAAGGAGGGTCGAATACCCCTTCATACGCTCCGCGCGGATATCGATTACGCGCAGGCCACTGCAATGACGATCTACGGTACGATCGGTGTGAAGGTCTGGATCTGCCGTGGTGAAGTTCTCGATCGGGAAAAAAAATAATACAGATTCCCTGAAACCGGATCATCATGTTACTACCAAAAAGAGTAAAATACAGGAAAGCCCAGCGCGGGCGAATGCGCGGGAAAGCGACGCGTGGGTTCACCGTTGCGTTCGGTGATTTTGGATTAAAGGCGCTTGAGCCGGCTTGGATCACGCAGCGTCAGATCGAGGCCGCGCGTGTTGCTCTTACCCGCCTTATGAAGCGTGAAGGGAAAGTGTGGATCCGGATATTTCCCAGCAAACCGGTCACGAAGAAACCTGCGGAGACCCGAATGGGAAGCGGCAAGGGAGTCCCCGAATTCTGGGTTGCAGTCGTAAAACCCGGCACAATCATGTTCGAGCTCGGTGGAATCAAACGGGAGGTCGCGACGGAAGCGATGAATCTCGCTTCGCATAAGCTGCCGATCAGGACCAAGATGGTGACCCGGACGACATACATAGAATAACGAGGCGACTATGAAAATATTTGATATCAGGGAAATTCCTGAAACGGAACTGGCAAAACGAATAAAAGATGAGGAAGAGAACCTGATTCATCTGAAGTTTCAGCGGGCGACAAGCCAGCTCGAAAGCCCGATAAAGATCCGGACGGTGCGTCGCGATATCGCCCGGATGAAAACCGTTCTGCAGGAGCGCCAGTTGCTGCGCACCGCTGCACCATCAGAACAGAAGAAACAAGAGAAAGAGTAATACTATCATGGCAGAACGGACGACATTACGAAAAATAAGACAGGGAAAAGTCGTAAGCAACAAGATGCAGAAGAGCATC
>DASYTP010000271.1:0-4925 GCA_036002145.1 Bacteroidota bacterium
TCCACACCTCCCTTCTCGCATCTCATCATCTCATCTACTCATCATCTCATCTACTCATCATCTCATCTACTCATCTACTCATCTACTCAACTACTCATCTACTCATCTACTCCCCATCTCACTTCTCAAACCCCATCTTCTTCATCAGCGCGATAAACCTCGGTTCGTTGCGGAGATCGTCCCAGAGCGGATCGATCTTCATCGTAACGCAATAATTGTCTCGCTCTTCATACGCCTGCTCAAGATAGGTCAGGGCTTTATTTTTATCACCGACTCTAAGGAGATCGCTCAACAAAACCCCTGAAATGACAACATTCGAATCTCGAGCGGCTCGCTCAAGGTTAAATTGAGCCAGTCCTTTGAATCCCGATGCAAGATACAGCTTCTTTACTTCCCCGATTCTGTTCGCACTGTCTCCATTGGCCACCATGCCATTGATAAGTTCTTTGAATGCTTCATCTTTCATTCCTTTTTTGAGATACGGTTGCATAATATAGAAGTGCGACCGCACAAAATTCGGATCCATGTCGATTGTCTTTTTCAAGAATTCGATGGATTGATCATATTGCCGCATGAAGAAATACGCCAGACCGAAGTCGGAGGCGATGACGAGCGATGCGGGATCAAGCTCCGTGGCCCTGCGGTACTCCGCCAAGCCCTCATCGAATCTCCCCATATAAACGAGAAACTCAGCAAACCAATGATGGGCGGTGGGATAGTTGGGATTGAGCTCGATAGCACGGCGGAAACTTTGTTCCGCTCCGGCATAGTCGAAATCGTAATACCCGCGCACAACAGCAAGGCTGGCGTGAGCTTCTGCAAGACCGGCATCCAGCTCGAGAGCTTTGAGAGTATTCGCCTTCACTTTGGGCATGTATTCTTTCGTGCTCAGGTCAAGCGTAAGTCCGACAATGTAGGCTTCGGCGACACCGTAATAGGCAAGCGCGAAGTTCGGGTCGATGCTGGTCGCATGTTCGAAATACTCGAGCGCCTTCCGGTAACCTTCGACGCTTCGCTTATTCGACTGGAAATGTCCTTTAAGATAGAGTTGATACGCTTCCGGGTTCGCGGCATGTTGTGCAGTCAGGATTTTCCGCTCCTCACCGCTTACCTGTGTCTGGAGCTTCTCGGCAACTTTCTGAACGATGTCCTGCTGCACGATGATGATGTCGGATAGACTCTTGTTGTACTGCTCGCCCCACAACTGCGAAACATTGTGAATATCGATAAGCTCTGTTTGGATGACCAGGGCATCGCCGCGCTGCGTGACTTTTCCCGTGAGAACGGCGCTCACATTGAGATCCTTGCCGACATCCCGCGGATCAACTTCCTTCCCTTTGTACTTTGCGACCATACTACGGGGAATGACCCTGAGTTTCGACAATTGTGAGAGTTTATTGGTGATGTTTTCGGTGATTCCTTCCGTCAGATACTCGGCGTTCGGATCGGTCGTCACGTTTGCAAACGGCAGCACGGCAAGAGAGTCTATTGCCGACGTACGAGAACCGAAGATATACCATGCCACAGCGCCGAGCAGCGATATTGCCACGACCAATCCCACGACCACCGGCAATCTGGACTTCGCTCCTGCAGATGCCTGTTGCTGTGGGAGAGCTTCACGAACGGTTGACCTGTCGATGCTTCTTCCGCTGCTATCGCGCCGATAGCGCTTCAGATCGACGACCACGTCGCGCATCGATTGATACCGCTCTTCGCGGTTTTTCTCAAGGCATTTCATGACGATGCGGTTGAGCTCCCCGTCGACGCTCTGGCGAGCTTCGGTTGCGGGCTTCGGCTCGACATTGATGATCTCATACATCATTGCCGTCTCATGGGCCGCGCGGAACGGGAGCTGTCCGGTGAGCATTTCATACAGGACGACACCGAAGGAAAAAATGTCCGTCCGGTGATCAGTCTCAATGCCCTCAACCTGTTCGGGGGACATGTAGGCGACCGTTCCGATCGTCGATCCGGTTTTCGTCAGCTTGCTGACGCCCCGGAGTTTCGCGAGGCCAAAATCCATGATCTTCGCGCGGCCGTCGCCGGTCACCATGATATTCTCCGATTTGATATCGCGGTGCACGATCCCTTTCTCATGCGCCTTCTCAAGGCCTTCAGCAATCTGCGACACGAGATCGGTAATCTCTTTCATGGCGAGTTTTCTGTAGCCGTCCGCCTGGTCTGATTTCTGATGAATCCATTCCCGCAACGTCGATCCCTCGACATATTCCATCACCATGAAGGTTTCATCGTTCACCTCATCGATTTCATGTATGACACAGATGTTGGGGTGATTGAGGGAAGATGCAGCCTGCGCCTCGAGTGCAAAGCGTTCGCGCTCTTCACCATGAACCGAGAGTCGTTTCGGCAGGAACTTGATCGCGACTGTGCGTTTGAGCTTGAGGTCTTCGGCTTTGTAGACGACGCCCATGCCGCCCTCGCCGAGCTTTTCCAAAATCTTGTAGTGAGATATGGTTTGGCCGATCATGAGGAGAATTTGTTCATTGATTCATTTGTACATTGTGCCATTGGTAATTTGTCATTGGTCATTTGTTCTTGGTTCTTGGTTCTTGGTACTTCGTACTCCATTACTCCATCAATCCATCAATCCATTCTTCCACCTCCCCCATCTCATCATCTCACATACTCATCTACTCACATACTCATCTACTCATTTCAAAGACACTCCTCTGAGCTTCGACAATCGCGTTTTTGCATCTTCCATCTCCTTCGATTTGAAATCCGCATCCTTCCAAATTTCCAGGAACTTCGCGTACTCGTTCATCGCCCTGTCTTTTTGTCCCTGCTGCTCGTACGCAACGCCGAGCCAGTAATGAGCTTTGACCACGCCGATGAGAAATCCATATTCCGACATGGGAATGTTATTAAGGTCGAAAGGGACAAAAGCAATCGGGAACCATCTTGTTAATCGTTCGAATTCGCTGATCGCTTTCTCCGCGTGTCCCGTTTTCAATTCACATAATGCATGAAAATAGAGCGGGGCATGATTCGGGTAAAAAGATTTCAATGCGGTCTCGAACCTCGCTAGCGCGTCATCATACTTTCCTTCTTCATACAGCATGAGCGCCGATCCATAGTCGTAATTTCCGGCAAACTCAGTCCTTCCCCGCAAGACCTCGTTCAGAGTGTCGACGATCAATCGTGCCTTCTGTGAATTACCGTTTCTCTGGTGAGCGATCGCCTGTACCCAGCGGCTGAAGATGATGTCGGACGGGTCTTTTCTCAACTCAATGACACGCTCACCGGCATGTCTGACCATATCAGCAAAATCACCCAACTCATAGTCAAGCATCGTGAGCACCGAAAGGTCGCCACTTACCCACGTTTGAAGTTTTTGCGTGCGATGTGAGGCGAGGAATTCCAGGCATTGTTTCTTCGCTCTTTCCAGAGCCCCATCCCGGATCGATACGTAGGTCGGGTAGACCTCATTATACAGTTTTGCTTCGTCACGTTTTGACGCAGCGAACTGCCGAAAATACTTTTCCGCCGACGCATCACTACGCCTCACAAAGGCCGAGTTGGCCAGCTTCTCAACACTCGGGAAATCGGCCCGGAATGCTATTGCTTTCTGCCACCATGCGACCGCCGAATCACCTTCGTCGAACATTGAATAGACATCCCCCTTGCTGTCGTACGGGTTTGCTTCGGCTGGAGCCAGTTGTACATACCGGTTGATTGCCTGAGATGCTTCTTCCCTCTTGCCCAATCCGGAGTACCCGTAGGCCAGAGCATTCCAGAGATTCTTATCGAGTGAATCGCTTTGCAATCCCCGCCAGTAGGTGTCAATCGCTTTCTCAAATTGTGTTAATTGCGAATAAAAATTCCCCAGGACGAGATAGGCAGTCTGCTGATGGGGATATTTTTGAATCAGATCTTCTACTAAGACCATCGCTCGTGGGATATCTTTTTCGACCCTGGCGGCGTAGGCTGTTTGGATAGAAATGCGTTCCCGCTCGCTCGCATTCTTACTTAATGCGTATGCTTTCTTCAGCGCCTCGTCGGTCTCCTTTGGGGAAAGATCGCTCAGGCTGAGATTCGCGAGCCAGAAGTACGCCATGGCAAACGTGCTATCGAGCTCAATGGAGCGTCTGAATGCAGCCTTCGCTTCCGCGGTATAAAATCGATTGTTTAACTCGAGGCCTTCGAGGTACGAACGATAGGCTTCAGGTGATTTTGTCGTAACTTCAGCCACCGACTTAGTGTCCGATGCCGATCCTGTTGTCACCCTCAAGTTATCCCTGACAAGTAACGCCAGTGTATCGACGAGGGAGAAGATTTGTTTAGTCGAGAATCCGGTTACGCGTTGTGAATTGATGATCTTTCCGGAATTCACATCTATCAATCGCACGGTAACCGCCATCTCCGGTTCTTTTTGAAGAATGCTGCCAAGGAGCATTGTCGTCACGCCGGCACGTTGAGCAACTCTGGTCGCCATTTCCGGAGTGATCGACTTGGAATCCGTTTGAAGTTCTTTCTGAATATCGAATAGCCGTTCCCGGCTTATGACTTCCAGGCCTTTCGTCTGGGACAAAGAGGTGATGAGCAGATCGGCAAGCATATCTCCCGTATGATCCTTGTCTTCGGGATCTGCAATATTCTGGAAGTACATGACGGCGAGAGAACGTTGCTCTGCTGCGGCAGATTTCTGGGTACTCACCTGGAAATTGAACGGATTGAATATGATGAAGAGGATCACAAGAAGGATCGTGGCCGAAGCTGCAATCAAGAAGTTCCTGTACTTTTTCATCGGCTTGATTGGTTCCACGACAGGCATGGAGGCAGTTGTGCGTGCATAGCCTGCCTTGGCGTATTCGATCGATTTCCGCTCCCTCCGCAGATCCGCAAGCATATCGTCGATATGTTGATACCGCTCGTCTTTATCCTTGGCAAGCGCTTTGGCGACG
>DASYTP010000272.1:0-5642 GCA_036002145.1 Bacteroidota bacterium
ACGGCTTGCCGGCCTCGTCGCCGGCAAACTTGTAAAAATTGATTGCTTCCCTGGTGTGGAAGTCCGGCGGCATTGCGTTTCGAATTCCAATCTTCGCGTCAAGGAGCACTTTTGAAGCGGTTTCTACAAGCCCTTTCGCTCTTGCAAGCTCCAGGAGCCCGAATGCAGGAGCGAGCAACGATCCCATGTAGTAATGCTCATCTTTCTTCCCTTCGTTGTAGTTCGTAAGGTACTTCATCCGGTCATCCCATAAGCGAAGCTCAAGGGCATTCTGCATCGAGTCGGCGAGCGACTCGTACTCTCGCAGCTTTCCCGCTTGTAATCCAAGGAACGAGCCGATGAAGAGAAACTCGCGAAGCGTTCGAATTGCAAGTGTCGTCGTGTAGGCTCGCGGACCCTCGATATGGCCTATGTCCCACCAGTCGGGTCGATATGCATAGGCAAGGTGGTCCGATTTTACCTGCCTGCGGACTTCTTCGAGACTCTTGGTGACAAGCGGGAGTAGTTCCCGCACCGTCGAATCATCATGCGAGTGCCGAAGGTAGCTCGCAGTGAGCATGACGAACCAGAAGTGGTTCCAGTTGTCCGGGGTGCAATATTCGGTCTTGAACCCATCATCTCTCCAGTAATACGCGTGGGGGATGACGCTATCCCTGGAGTGCGACGCGACATAGAGCAGATCGCTCTTCACTCTCTCAAGATCAAAGTTCACCACCGCGAGGTCGGTCATCAGTAGGTCGTGTGTGAAGAAGAAATTGTATTCCGCCGGACATGGCATGGGAACGATTTTGCCATCGAGGTAGTGGGCGTTGGCAGCAAGAATGCCTTTTGCCCAGACTGCCGATGCATCGAGGACCTGATCTCCGGTGCGAAAGATGGTTGACTGCTCCGATTTCAGTCGAACGAGCTCATCGTAAGCCATGACCTCAGACTTCGATGAAGCACTCAATCGGTTGGCCACCTCTATCAACTCGGCTTCCCGGCAGGAACCCACGATCTGAATCACGACCAAAGAATCCCCGGCGTCGATTCGCTTGCGAAATTCGAATGCCGCCAGGGGAATTCCGCCATTCCCGGTAAGGAGGCGTCGACTTAACGGGTGCGTTGATCCGGTCCAATTCGACGTTCCGCTATCGGTTACCGCCAGTTCGCCGCCATCTGAAGTCCACGAAACAGGTTTCTCGCCGCCGTTGACCACAAACACCGCGACACGATCGGCGTCCGAATCGGAGAACTTGGCCGCCACCATCTGCAGGTTATTGTCGAAAAGCGTTTGCGCGGAGTCTTTGCGCGCATACGTTTGACAGGTACGAAGTGCCGGCCTGACGTGTGCGTAGGCAACGAGCTCGAGCGGTTTGTTCGAAATGTTCATGAACGCTATTGTCATAACCATCGCAGGCTCGTTCAGGCAAAATTCATAACAGATGCTGGTCTGGAGAAGTGAATCCCTGTTCTCAAATCTGACTCTATGCGGACTCACGGTATATGACCATCCCTCTCTCCCAATCCACTTTCGTTTGCCACCATTGATGGCGATGCCGATCGCCACGGGAAGCGACTCATCGCGACGCCAGTAATCGGTACTGAGATCGATACTGTTCGCCACAGGATAATAAAAGCTGAGCCGTGAAGGAAGCGGTCGGCTTCTGTGAAACTCAGCCCCAACATATCTCCCCCCGACTTCTACCTGTCCGTAGTGCCGATCGAAGAAGTAAGAACGTCCGGCCTCCTTCCATTGCCCTGCCGCCGAGAGCGGCAGCACAATGCACAAGATCATGTTGCCCGCGATGCGCATCACTTATACTCGATCGAGCCCGTAGAGGAGGCAACTTCTGCCTGCGAATTTACGCGGAGAAGAACCGCTTCTCCACGGTCGAGCGAGATTTCGCGCCGGACAGTATGCGTACCGTCGCGCACCGTCAACGTGTCTTTCGCTTCGCGATCGGTTGCCGCGAAGACGAGCAATTCCTTCCCCACTTTCAAGGCAATTGTGAACATTTGATTAACTTTGCACTCGCACTCGAGGAGCGTCCCCAGCTGCACGGGCATGGAGCTCTTCACTGGATGCGTCGAGTAAATACAATCTTCGTAAACGAAAGCCGTGACTTGTTGACCTTGCACGAGAAGCCTCTTGACTGCAATCCAGGTCCACTCGTGTGGAATGCTTGGATTAACTTCGGTTCCAACTTCCAGGCTGCATGTCAGCCCGAGGAGACCTTCCACGCCGAGCCACAGGTACGTCGGCGGCATCCATGGGCTCATCGCCATGCCCCGGCTGACAAACGTTTCACCGTGGATTCTTTCGGGAAACTCCCCGGGGACGACGTTTACGAAGTCGACGGGACGCTCTGGCTCACAAAGCTTGTAGATGTTTACCATTCCTTCAACAAGTTTTTCAGGGTTTTGCCTCCTAATGCAGTACGCCGTCCAGGCTGTGAGATTGGGCCAGAGTCCTCCCATCAGCTGGCAGCCGGAATCGGGGTCGTAATTGCGCTCGAACTTACTCACGGTCCGAGACCCGTATGGCGTCCACATGTCATCGTCCGTCAGCTTATCGAGTATGCGTTCCCTCATCGGACTCTCTGCGACACCGAACATGACCGGAAAGATCAAGTCTCCGGTGATATCAGCGTGGGGAACATTTCGATTATCGAGGTTCAAAAGGTATAGACCGGTGTCTTCAGAAATAAGTTTGGAATTAATGGCACTTTTCAGCCTTTCTGCTGCGCTTCGATAGCGCTCCGCATCGCCAAGCCTCCCGAGAGAGTGGGCGGTTGAGGCGGTAGAGGCAAGGGCATAGTAACACTCCGCATTAACCTCTGTTACCGCACCCGTCAGATTGTAGTTATCAACGATATTGCGCCAGCCGCAGATTCCCCACACGTTCGTGCCTTCGGCGTGGCACCGGACAAGTCCGTCTTCGATTTGGGAGATGATATAGTCGCACGCGCGGCGCATCGATGGATAAGCGCGCTCGAACGTGAATTCTGCTCCAACAGTCAGGGCATGGTGGAAACACGCCGCAACGAATAGCGGCGTATCATCGTTAATGTTAAGTTTGTAGTCGTGCTTTGCGGGAGGACTTTCGTTGCCGTGGATGTATTCGGTCAATTTACCATCGTCATGGAATGCGCATCGCTCGCCGAGTTCGAGCAGGTCTTTCGAGAATTCGGGCGTGACATAGTCCGATCCGAGGGCGTACCATGCGAGATCGCGAACTACGATAATGTCCTGAGGCGGGTCATTCGAGAAGCCTGACCCCAAGCGATACTGGTGCTGGACACGGACAGAATTCACTTTTGCCCATTGCAAACCACGGTTAATGACCGGCTCGGGAGTGAAGATTTCGGTCCGTGAGAGAATCTCTCTGTATACACTTACACTTTCATCGAGCACTCTGCGACTCTCCATGCATAACGAGAATACACGAGATGCTTCGACCACTCCCTGAGGAGAATAGGCGACCACGAATGGAATTTCCATTGTTTCTCCGGGATTGACCGTGTAACTGTAGTCGGCGGTTAATCCCTTATCATTCGATCCACAACGCATCCACTTCGCGGTGGATCCGAATATTCTTGCCTCAGCCGGCGTACCGAGCGTTGTAACCTCGCAATGATGCTCCCGTTCAATGATCTCGACGAGCTTGGAGGTTTGTTCAACCGGAGGCTGCTTCGTAAACTTTTCAGATGGGACTGCGGGGAAGGTTAACGTGTGTCGAATAACCCACCGGACCGGGGCGTGAAGCGTATTCGTATAACGGATAAGATAAATCGCAGACTGCAAAATCGATGGTTGGACGAGGGCTTCATTATCGCGTTGAAACGGAATAAAGAACTGCTTTTCAACAAGTTGATCCTTCTTGCAATAAACTGTGGTTTGCGACTCGGGACGGAAGAAAGTCTCCGTCGGTTCGAGCAAATCGTCTTCGAGCTTGAGCTCAATCGTCCACTCCCCGACATAGAATTGATTATCCAGGGCACTCCAAAGACCCTTCAAATCAGTCTCCCTGCTTAACCGGGCGAAGGTGAAGAAGTTACCCAAGCTTGAGCCGGTGAACAACGATTCAACAGGATACCGGTAGAGAAGACTGCCCATATCAGCCTTTAATACCAGTACTTGCCATGCTTTCGATGAAGTAGCGCTGGAAGAAGGCGTACGCGATGATAACAGGCAAAGCTAATAATGTGGCTGCCGCGAGCAGTGCTCCGAGCTGTGACTCTGCCTGACCGCCAATGACAAAGAGGGTCACCAGTTGCGGCATCGTCATGAGGGATCGCTCCCGGACGACGAGTAGCGGCCAGAGGACCTCATTCCAGCTAGCCATGAAGGTGAGAATTGCAACCGTGATGATGACAGGCCGGGAGATCGGCCAAATGATCCGGAATAATATCCGCAGGTCGGAGCATCCGTCAATTCTTGCAGCGTCGACCAGCGCCTGTGGGACACTCATGAAGAACTGTCGGAAAAGGACGATGCTAAATCCGGTCATCATTCCCGGAGCAATAAGCGAGGCATAAGTGTCGATCCATCCGATCTTTACCATGAGAACATATTGCGGGATTAAGGTCAATTGTGCCGGGATCATCATTGTAAAAAGAATAAGCAGGTAAAGGAGATTACTGCCTTTGAACCGGAGCCGGGATAGAGCGTATCCAACCATGGAGCCAAACAAAACCACAGACGCAGTAACGCTAAGGGAAACGAGGATACTATTGAAAAATGCCCGTACGATTGGTAGCTTCGTGAGCACCTGGCGATAACTCTCTGTGGTGAAGGATGACGACCACAAGCTCAGCCTGGCTATCTCAAGTTCGGGTTTGAGCGATCCGGCAATCATCCAGAGGAAGGGGTAAGCAAACAGGGCCGCCCCGAAAAGCAATGCGATGTATTTGAGAGAGGTTTTCATGATGTCAGCTCGGTCTCCACGACTTTCCTCTGAATCATGACTGCTCCGAGGATGATCAGGGCGTAGACGAAGCCGAGCGCCGCCGCATATCCCATATGGTTAAAATAAAACGCCTGATTGTATATGTACAGCATACCAGAGAGGGTGCTTTGCATGGGACCGCCGCCGGTCAGCACATATGGTTCGATGAAAAGGGAAAAGCCGCCGATGGTCGAGAGGACTATGCTGACGACAATGGTGGGGTTCAGCATCGGGAGGGTGATTCGGAAGAATTGTCTCGTTGGATTCGCACCGTCGATCGAAGCCGCCTCATACAGCTCACGAGGGATATTTTGCAGCCCGACAAGGAACAGAACGATGTAGATGCCGACATTCTTCCACGTTGCCATCAGCGCAATTGAGGGCATTGCAACATCAGGGCTTACAATCCATGGTATCCGCGGCAAGCCGAAGGTAGTCAATACAGCATTCAACACTCCGTAGTCGTATGAATACAGTTGTTGCCAGAGAATTGTAATGACGACCCCCGAAACAACGACCGGAAAGAAATACACCGCCCGAAACAATCCACGTGCTCTTATTCCGGAGCTGAGAAGCAGGGCAAATCCGAGCGCGATCGTTGCCTGCAGAGGGACATGGATGATCAGAAAATACACCGTGTTCCGGAGAGAAGTGTAAAAGAGCGGATCGTACGCAATCCGGAAAAAATTCTTCATACCGACCCACTGCATCG
>DASYTP010000273.1:0-3084 GCA_036002145.1 Bacteroidota bacterium
CACACGGCAACGGAGTGTACGAACGCAGGATCGGGGTCGCGGGGTTATTCGATTACCGCCCCCTGAGTTTCGAATCGCCGTCGGACGGCGCTAAGATTCTTGCCGGATCGACGATCTCCGGCATCACCGCTTCAATTCAGAATTCCGGCTCGATTGCACAGACCGATTCGTTCGACGTCACTTACCGGATTCTCAAAGGATCGACGGAGTTATTCTCGTCCACCAGGAGGATCGCCGGACTTGACCAGTCGGAAACCAGGGAAGTGAGCTTCGAAGGCAATTTTACGCCGCTGGACTCCGGTCTCCATGTGCTGCAATTGATTTCGCTCGCCGCCGACCAAATTTCTTTCAACGACACACTCACCGGTTTATTAACTGTCGTTCTCTCGAGCCCGATTGCGTCCGCCCGGGTCACGAAACTTGGCTGTCCGTACGCGGAGATTTCCGGAGGTTCTCCAGGACCTTCCGGTGATGACAGGCAAGCCGCCATCCCACTGCCGTTCAGACTCACTTATGACGGACATACGTATGATTCGCTCCAGTTGAGCACGAACGGATGGATCGAGCTCGGGACAGGTACCAGCGGATCGCTGTACGGACTTTCCACTCCCGCACAGATCGGGCCGGCGGGAGCAAGTAACAATGGCCGGCTCGGAACGATCCAGCGACCCACAAAGGCGCTTGGTCCGTGGTGGGAAGATCTGAGCACCGGTTTTTCCGGGACGATCGGAGAAGTGAGTTACAAAACGCTCGATTCCGCCCCCAACCGTATCTTCGTCGTTCAGTGGAAGAATATGCTCGCCTTCTTTGATTCTACGACGACCACTACACGAATCAATTTCCAGCTCCGGCTGTACGAAACCTCGAACGTAATCGAGTACCATTACGGCCCGGTTATTGCAGGGACATTCGGCGGATCCGGTGCCGGTGCTTCGCTAGGGTTGAAAGATCATATCGGCGGCGATTACCATTTCTATGATATTGCCAGAAACGGGACAGCCGCCGCCGCGGATGTCATAACGTATTTGAATCCGCTCACCGGATGGCCGGGGCAGGATGGTTGTTACAGGATTGAAAATGTCGTGACGGCTGTGTCCGATATGAATGCTCCTCAGCTTCCGTCTCAAATTTATCTCGGACAAAATTATCCGAATCCTTTTAATCCAAAAACAAATTTCGGATTTCGGATTGTGGATTTCGGATTGGTAACGCTGAAGGTGTATGACGTTCTGGGGAGAGAAGTGGCGACGATTGTGAACGAAGTTCTCCCGCCAGGTCACTACAGCAGAACGTGGGATGCAACAGATGCAGCGAGCGGCATATATCTGTATAAGATGCGGGCGGGCTCGTTTAACGAAACAAAGAAAATGATGTTGATCAGATAAGGCTGAGGGGATGCTTGATCCTTGATCCTCGATGCTCGATCCTCGATGCTTGAATCCTGAATCCTGAATCCCAAATCCTCAAACCCCAAACGTAATACCTCACCCCCTCCCCCTACCCGTCAACCTCGGTTCACCCCCTTGCTTCTCTCCTCAAACTTCTGTAGTTTTACAACGTTATGAAATGCCTCTCCGCTATATTGTTCGCCATCATGCTGTTCGTGGCTCGCTCTCACGCGGAAGCGCCCTCGCATGAAGCTATTGAGCGTATACGCAACCTCTCCATCGAAGGGCTCAATCACGCGTATAATTTCGAATTTGATTCTGCCACCCATTCGTTCGATCTCGCATCTCAGATTGAGCCGTTGCATCCCCGTCCGTACGTTGGAAAAGTGATGATCCTTTGCTGGAAGGTACTCCTGAACAGGAACGAGAGAGAGGTGGAGGCATTTTCGTCGCTTGCCGATCGTGTAGTAGATGCTGCCGAAAAATACGAGGAGAGGTATGGAAACGATGCTGACGCCAGACTTTGTCTCGGTACGATCTATGGTTATCGTGCGTTCGTGCACGGAAGGACAAAAAGTTATCTGAAGGCGGCGTGGGACGCCAAGAAGAGCTACGACCTATTTCACGAAGCTCTCAATCTTGACGAACGAACATACGATGCATACATGGGCATCGGGCTGTTTCATTACTTTCTGGACTTTCTCCCTAAACCGCTGCAATGGATCGCATCGTTGATGGGTGTCAGTGCCGACGCTGTGTCAGGTATCAAGGAGATCCGCATCGCGGCGGAGAAAGGGTTCTTCAATAAAGTAGAAGCGCAGTATTACCTTGCCCAGTTCCTGCCCTGGATGGAAGGGGATTTTGAGAGCGGAGAAAGAATCCTCGCGGAACTGGGGAGCCGGTATCCGTCGAACTCGGTTGTTGCCTTCACACGTGCGGTCTGGGATCTCGGAAGGAACGATGTACGGTCGGCCAGGGACCTGCTTGCTTCCATTGTCGAAGCGCGCAACGACTCAACCGATCCGGTCAGGGCATACGCGATGTATAAACTTGCGGAATGCTATTTCCGGCTCGGCATGTATCGAAGTGCACGACACTGGTATCTGGAATTTCTGGCCAGGCACAAGGAAGAGACATACCAGGCGACATCGAGCTACCGCATCGGCATCTGCTACGAAATGGAGGAGAAGCGCGATACGGCGATGCTGCATTACAAAAAGGCAGTCAACGGAGATCGCAAACTCGGTGACGACGGGTACGCCGCGCGTAAAGCAGAGCTTCGATTGAGATCATCCCTTCATGATGCGGATACGTTGCTGCTCGCGGCACAAAATGCCTTGAGGTCGGGAATGTATGATGCCGTCATCACATTCGCCACTGCCCTGAAGGCTGCCTCGGGCGTTTCTTCGGATATGATACTGGAAGCCGACTTTCTTCTCGCCGAGTCATTGTTTGAAAAAAAATCGTACGCCGACGCCCTGGGGACGTATCGTACAATTGCTTCCCGTAAAATCGAGCGTGAAGTGTGGCTTCACCCATGGTCGCATTATCAAAGCGGCTTGTGCCTTTTAAAGCTTTCGGACATCCAGGGGGCAAGAAAAGAATTCGAAAAAGTGCTGGAGTATGACGAATATGATTTCAGGAACTGGCTCGATTTCCGGTCGAAGCGGGAATTGGAGAAGATGGAGAAAAGCAG